>JACCZQ010000373.1 GCA_013695905.1 Chthoniobacterales bacterium | reverse complement strand
CACATTCCGCGCGTGCTTTATCATTGGCGGATCGGCGAGGGGAGTGTCGCTGGTGATCCCACGGCCAAGCCGTACGCGAAAGAAGCGGCCCGCCGCAGCATTGCTGAACATCTGCAGCGCCGCGGAGTGGCCGCGCGCGTGGAGCCCTGTCCGGAAGCGAGCGAGTCGCACCGCGTGATCTACGAACTGCCCGAGCATGCGCCGCTCGTTTCCATGATTATCCCGACCCGCGACCGCGTCGATCTGCTCCGCAGATGCATCAACAGCATTCGCGAGCGGTCCGATTATCCGGCGCTGGAGCTGGTCATCGTGGACAACGGCTCCACCCAGATGGAGACGCGTTATTATCTGCGGACGCTCGAGGAATCATTCGGCGCGCGAATCGTGCGGGACGATGAAGCGTTTAATTTCAGTCGCCTGATGAATCGCGGGGCGCAGGCGGCGACGGGTGAGGTCCTGGCGCTGCTGAATAACGACACCGAGGTGGAGAATGGCGATTGGCTGCGCGAGATGGTCAGTCACGCCGTGCGGCCGGGCATCGGAGCGGTCGGGGCGCGGCTTTGGTATCCTGACGGAACCCTGCAGCACGGCGGCGTGGTGGCGGGGCTGGGCGGAGTCGCGGGCCACGCCATGTATCGGGTGCCGCGCGGCCACCCGGGATACTTCAATAACATCTTCCTGACGCGTTCCTGCACCGCGGTCACCGCCGCCTGCCTGGTCGTGCGCAAAGCGCTCTTCGAACAAGCCGGCGGCTTCGACGAGCTGCACCTGCCGGTTAGCTTCAATGACGTGGATTTTTGTCTGCGGCTCCGGGCGCTCGGCCTCGAGAATATCTGGACGCCCTCCGCGAACCTGACGCACCACGAGTCAGCCTCCCGCGGTCACCACACGGCGCCGGAGGAGCAGGCGCAGTTCTTCCGGGAAGCGACGTTCGTGCAGGAGAAGTGGGGCGCCGCTCTCCTCGAAGATCCTTTTTACAATCCGAATCTGACGCTCGACTGGCCCGGATTCGAGCTGGCGTTCCCGCCACGTGTTTCTTTATAGCGGCTTGCGCGCGACGAGGACGGAGTCGTGCCATTTGTTGCTCTCGTGGTCGTATTGCGGGAGGTCCTCCCATTGCGTCCAGGCTTCCACTGCTTCGAGATTTGCGGAGCGCGCGAGAGTCCGCAATCCGTCCGGATAGATGCGCCAGCAATCGACCGGAAACCGATGCTCGGGCCCACTCGACGGCACGATGATGCAACAGAGCCCCCCGGGCTTCAGCGTCCGCGCAATCTGCCGCATCGTTTCCCAGATATATTCGGTGTGCTCAAACGTCTGCCCCGCCACGATCACATCGACACTGGCGGGCGCGAATTCCTGCCAATCGTAGGCATCGCGCAGGACGACATCGACGTTGCTCCCCTGGGCTAAATCGACGCCGATGTACTGCCACGGCGGCTCGCCGAGCAGCGGCCGATAGGAGCCGTTAAAATCCTGGCTGCCGAGATCGATGATCACCAGCGGCTCGTGCCGACGCGCTTCCAGATACGTCTGCCGAAAGGCCAGCATCTTGTCGAAAGAGCTCGGGTGCACGCGGCTCATTCAAGGGCGGAGAGCCGCTTTTGCAATCCCGGAATCTCGCGTGCGCTTTCCCCGCTGCTTCGGAAAGTCGTTTACCCGGCTCCCCGGCGTCCATATAACCCTCGGGAGTGGCTTCGCTGGGCGCTGATCTTCTCCTGCTCGCCTGGGTGGCGATTTCAATTCTGTGGCCCGGCTGCGCAATCTGTCACCGCTGGACGCGACTGCGGGGGATCGAATTATTCGTGTATGGAGCGGCCGTCGGGATGGTGCTGCAGGCGTTTCTCGGGCTGGCGCTGACAGCCAGCCGTGGGGCGCGGTATCCCGTCGTCATCGTGGGTGTGTTGGCCACTCTGGCAGCTGGCGCTTACCTGTGGCGGAGCGGCGCCGCTCGCGCATGGTGGCGGGATCTCCGCCTTTCCCTGCGGCTCAGCCTCGCCCTCTGGGTGCTGTTTGCCGCGACGTGTGTGGCGGTGACCCACCTCGCAGTCCGGTTGCCTGCTGAGCTGCCGGACGGGCGCTACATTTTCAAGGAGAACACACTCAATGTGCGGATTCAGTACCTCACCACGCTGCCCGCGGACAACCTCATCCCATACCTGGTGACGGAGTACTTCCTCCGTCGCATTTCTTTTCGGCAAGAGCACCCGATCCTGCCGGGGCAGGAGGTGGGGAACCGCACCATCCTGATGTCGCTGGTGGCGTTACCGTACCGCGCCGCGCTCGAGATGCCGCGGCGTGGTCCGCGACCGCTGGGGACATTCCGGTATGTGCAAGCGGAGTGGCCCGACGTGGCGAAAATCTATCGGGACGATCTCTACCGGCAGGTGCTGGTGGTCGGCATTTTTCTTAACTCGCTCCTGCTGCCGGGATTGCTCGCGGTGTTCTCGCGGGTGGCGCGCGCCAGCCGCATTCTGCCCTGCGCGGCGGTGCTGTATCTCACGAATCCATATCTCATCACCCAGACCATCTTCATCTGGCCGAAGGTGCTGGCTGGATTTTTTCTGCTCCTCGCCTGGCATTCCATCCGCCGCCGCCATCATCCAGCCGTGGTGGGAGCAGGCGCGGCACTGGCCTGCCATGCGCATCCCCTGGCCGGCATGTTCACGCTTGGCCTTGGACTATTTTATCTCGCGCAGGTGGGGCGCGGGCGCGGCGGCTGGCGTGAGGTTGTCATCTTCGGGGGGACTGTGGGCCTGCTCCTGGCACCGTGGTTTCTCTGGACACAGCTGTTCCTCCAGCTGCCCTCCGATCTGCTCTGGCAAAATGTCGCCGGCCCCGGCACGGAGGTGGCGCTCGCCTCGACGCTCGATTTCATCTGGGTGCGCTTCTGGAATTTTTTCCATCTGCTCGCGCCGATGATGTTCTTTGTTTATCCCTTCAATACCGAAGCGGTGGTCGACGCATTTCAGCATTGTCTCCCCGGTGCCGTGGGGCTCATTCTAATCGGGCCGGCCCTGGTGCAGGCGGCACGTTCCGTTCGCCCCGGGGCGTTGAAGTGGTGCGCCCTGCTCGGACCGCTCGTGGTGCTGGTGGTGATCTTCAGCATGCAGGCGTTGCCGATTCTGCATGGTTATCAGGTGGCTGTCGGCGGCCTCCTTTTCTTCGGGGTCGTGGCGCTGGCGCGCGGCTGTTCCTCCCGCGTTTTCTGGAGTCTCTGTGCGCTGCAGCTCCTCGTGAATGTGGGCGTGCTCGCGCTGCGCGCGTACGACCGCGGCTGGCACATCCCCTGAACTGCGCCCCGCCTCCGCGCGTCTGAATTGCGCCTTGCTTTTGCAGGAGCAGCCGGAAGTTTGAACCGCATGCGCAGGACGAAAATTATCTGCACGCTCGGCCCGGCCACGGAGAGCGCGGAGGTGCTGCGGCAGCTGATGCTGCAGGGCGCGGACGTGTTCCGGATCAACATGAGCCACGCCAGGCACGAGTGGGTGCGCACGATTGTGCCGCTGATCAGGAGCATCGCGACGGACGTGAATCGACCGGTGGCCGTGTTGATGGATACGCAGGGCCCGGCGATCCGCACGGGCGACCTCGCCACGAATCTGCAGCTGATGCCCGGCGACATTCTGGAGCTGACCGTCCGTGGCGCGCGCAGCGAGGAGACCTACTCCGTCGATGTGAATTACGACGGCTTGATCAACGACATCTCCGCCGGCGACACAGTGCTGGTCGATAACGGCGTCATCCAGATGCTCGTGCTCGAGAAGCGAAAGAACCGTATCCGCTGCAAGGTGCTGACACCCGGCACCCTCGGCTCACGGCGTCACATCAACCTCCCGGGCGTGCGCGTGAACCTCCCGCCGCTCACGCAGAAGGACATGGATGATGTGCGCCTCGGCGCGGAGCTGGAGGTGGATTTCGTGGCGCTGAGCTTTGCCCGCCAGCAGAGCGACGTGGCGGAGCTGCGCCGGGTCATGGAAATGCTCGGGAGCAAGGCGCAGATCGTGGCAAAGATCGAGGATCAATCCGCGGTCGCACAGATCGATGAGATGATCAAAAGCGCGGACGTGATCATGGTGGCGCGGGGCGATCTCGGCATCGAGTGCCCGATGGAAGAGCTGCCGATCATCCAGCGCCGGATCGTGAAGCAATGTCTTCATTTTGGAAAACCGGTCATCGTGGCCACGCACATGCTCGAGTCCATGATCGAGAACCCGGTCCCGACGCGCGCGGAAATTACCGATGTCGCCAACGCCGTCTTCGAGCAGGCGGACGCGATCATGTTGAGTGGTGAGACCACCATCGGCCGCTACCCGGTGCGGTGCGTGGAGGTTTTCGATCGGGTGGCAAAGCGGATCGAGCGGAGCGGCGGCGCCGGTTTCGCGCGGGACACGGCGCTGCACGATTCCCGGCAGAAGACGGTCGCAGCGGCCGTGAAGCTGGCGAACTCGTTGCGCACGGCGAAAATGATCGTGTTCACGCGGCACGGCACGATGGCGCGTTATGTCTCAAACACGCGCCCGGAACGCGCCCCGATCTTCGCTTTCACGCCCTTCGCCCACATCTACCGGCAGCTGGCGCTCTGCTGGGGGGTGATGCCGGTGCTGTTGCACTTCACGGACAATCCGAACAGCACGATCGAAGCAGCAGAGGAGTATCTGCGCGAGGCGGGCCTGACCGAGGCGAACGATGCCCTGGTGGTGCTGAGCGATCTGCGGGCGGGTGATTGCCAGATCGACTCGATCCAGGTGCGGCAGGCGCGCGGCGTCGGGCAGGGGCAGCCGTGTGTCGACGCGCCGGGCGAAGCGTCGATGATGGACTGACGCGCCATCTGGAGGGACGACCGCCGTGTCGTCCATTCTCCGCCCAGACGGGACAGCGCCCGTCCCTCCAGCGAAAAATTGCCCCCGAATTGGTCCGGCCTCGATTGCAGCGCGCAGCCGTCTTTTCGGCGGTCCGTATCCGATTCAATCTTGGGGCACCAAAACCATGATGGAAATTGATAGCGATCGGTTCCGGCTCAGCATTCCTTTAGGGGACGCCCTGGCGTTCGCCATGGGCTGGTCCGATCTGGGATACGAAGAGCCGAGTGACGGCATGCGCCACGTGGTGGGAGCGCTCGCCCTCGATGCCCTCGAGCAGGAGGAGCAATGGCGCGAAGCTTCGATCGCGCGCAGCTGCCTCGAGCAGAAGTGGCCGAACGGCTTCAGCTTGTAAACGGCCGCTCCGGAGCCGGGGCAGAAGAGCGGGCTTGTGTTCCCGCCGAAATAGGCGACACTCAGCCCGTTCGATTAAGTTCTGTTCTGTTCGTTGCTTGGTAGATCGTCAGTTGAGTTTGTCTCTTTGGTGATTCTGAAACCCGATTCGCGGGAACGGCTATGTAGCTGGCGGTTTTTGTTCGACAACCAAACACAATGAAACTGTATGTAGGAAATCTCTCCTTTGACACCACCGAAAACGATCTTCAGGATCTTTTCGAGCAACACGGCAAAGTCACCGAAGTGGCCTTGATCAACGATCGCGCCACCGGCCGCTCACGCGGCTTCGGCTTTGTCACCATGGCTGATGCCACCGAAGGCACCGCCGCGATGAACGCCTTCAATGGCAAAGAAGTGCAGGGTCGCACCCTCACCGTGAACGAAGCCCGCGCCCGCGAAGAGCGGCCGCGCCAGTTCACCGATTCGCGCCGGTAATCCAGAAAAGTTTGCTTTACGGCCGGCGCTTCGATTACAACCCGGAGCGCCGGTCAGCAAAAAGATCACTTGGTTAATCCAGAAAAAAAACCGATCGAGCTCGAGGGCAAGATCGTCTCCGTCCTCGCCGGCACGATGTTTCGTGTCGAGCTCGCCAGCAAGCACATGGTGCTCGCTCATATCTCCGGAAAAATGCGCAAGCGTTTCATCCGTCTCACCACCGGCGACCGCGTGAAGCTCCAGATGTCGCCTTACGACGTCGAGAAAGCGCGCATCGTTTACCGGCTCGGTTGATCCATTTTTTTAGCTCCACCCGCACCCGAAACCTCCATGACCAAACGCGTCCTCGTTCGCTGCCCCTCCACGTCCAAACTCATTCCGACCGGTCAAACGGTGGAAGAGGAACTCTGGCCCGACACGAAACTGAAGGAGCACAAGGTCCCTTGTCCGCATTGCCAGGGCACTCACGCCTGGGCAAAGAAGGACGTCGTCCTCGCGCGCTAAGCGTGGGGCGCGAAAGGCGTTGAGCCTGCGCCCCCGCGCAGACGCTCCCGCAGGAACGGCCGGATTGCCGCCACCGTTTCGCCCGGTGCGCTGAACTGCACCGCGTGGCCCCAGCGGGGGATCACCGTCACCCGCCCGTTGGGCAGCAGCTGGGCCGCTTCGTCGATCCAGCGTTGCGGCGCGATCCGATCCTTCTCACCGCGCACCAGCAGCACGGGCTGCGCGATCTTCGGCAGCTTCTCCTCGACGCGATCGTCCATCATGAAGCGGAACTCCGGCACCAGTCGCCGGCCCACCCGCAGAAGGTCGCGCGCGGAATGTCTGCCCAGCGCCGGCCGCTCGTACACGCTCCCGCCGACGAGCCGCCGAATTTGATCCGTCACCGTGCGTCCCTGCGGATCGGAGGCGAGCCCGATCAGCACCAGCCGGTCCACTCGCGCTGGATCCTGCAGCGCGGCTTCGGCTGCGATCTGACAGCCCATCGAGTGTCCCATCAGCGCCACGCGCACCAGCCCCATCGCGTTCATCCAGCGGAACAGCACCCGCGCGAGGAACCGAATGCTGAATGGCTTGAGGGGCGTGTCGCTGCGGCCGTGTCCCGGCAGGTCGGGCACATAAACGGCGAAGTCGCTGGCCAGCCGCTCCGCCGCCGGAACCCAATACGCGCTCGACATTCCCCAGCCGTGCACCAGCACCACGGGCGGGCTGTCGTTGCGCCGCACGGTGTCGCCGACGCGGGCGAAAACGCGATAACTACCGACGCGTTTCCACACCTCGCGCAGCTCGCGAATCTCACCGCGTTCCAGCAAGCGCCGCCGCGTTCGCGCTGCCGCCAGCTTCCGCCATGTCGCCGCCGCCGCGATCCCGCCGCCGGCCGCCAGGATCAGCGGGAGCGATGCTTTCGATCGGGCGATCACCCGTTCCGTTGTCCGATCTCCGCCTCCGCGCGCAGCCAGTGATCGGCCGCTCTGCCTTCCGGTCGCCCGTCCTCTTCCCAGATCTCGCGAGCCCGCCGCTCGATATCTTCCTGCAACTTGCCGACGGGAAAGCCTTTGCTGCCGGGGACGGAGACGCCGGGCATTTGGCCGCGGCCGCCTTCCATGTCGCCGAGTGCTTCGGCGATTGCTTCATGTGCGGATGGCGAAACGTTTGCCGGGTGACTGCCACCCGTGACCGAGTCACCGCCGTGGTCTGGAGCAAAATGGAACGCGCACCGCCCAAAGAATAAGTTCATACCACCGAATCGTGCGGCGGCGGGCGAGGGGACGGAGTCAACTTTCGGAGTTCACGAAACACGACAGCAGAAAAACGTGGCTCGTCACTGACTTTAAACCCCGCGGCCCGGCTCATGAGCAGCTGCGGTCCAGAAAATTTCCGAAAATCCTGTGGCCTCTTTTTCGGCTCCTTTTCCGCGTTACTAATAGACGGTTGCTGCTGTGTCCTCGCCCGCCAGTCGGTGGACCGCAGCAACCGGCGACCCCGCCATGGACCCAGCCCTCGCCGCCGCACATCTGTTCACGCGCATCAATATCTACGAGGTGCGGCCGGAGGGGGATGGCTTCACGCTGCTCTCAGGCGCCCTGGAGCAGCGACAACTCTTTTTTCTCTACCGGGTGTGAGGCGGTGGAGGGCGACGGCCCTGGGCTCGCCTCCATGCTGTGCCGCTGCTTAGCCGCGGGGCGGCCGAAGCGATTTCGAGTACTGCACATCGAAGGCGCGCAGCGCGGCATCGACGCTGGCGCCGAGACCGGCGACCCCGTCTTCCAATGTGCTCCCGAGCAGTGCCACGAAGGTGTTGCCCCGCTGCATGACCCGTGGACGCCGGATGGCCGACGGGCTGCGCGGGTGCCGGGCGCAGTATTCCTTCACCTCGGCGAGGGTCGCTTCGTCCAGGTCCGACTTATGGCGGCTTGTGTGGGTGTGGATCATGGGACGTTCCTAGGGGAACGCCTCCCGAGGGCGCCGTGGTTTTGCTGCTGTTGATTTTTTTTGGGCGTTCAGCCGATTTCCGGTGCCGCCCGGACCGTGCGGCAGCTACGCCAGCGGGTTCTGCTGGAGCGCGAGCACGTCCCGGGCACAGCCCCACGCCAGGGTGAAGCCGGCGCCGCCGTGCCCGTAATTGTGGAGAACGGTGCGCCCATCCGCGAGGCGCCCCCGCTCCAGGCGCACCCCGGAGCGGCGGTAGGGTCGCAGTCCCACGCGCTGGTCGAGCACCGGCGGCAGCTCCAGCGCGAGAACGCGACCTGCTTCCGCAAGGATCCGGGCGGTATCGGCGGGATCAACGTCGCGGTTGTCGCTGATGTCGTTGGTGCCGCCGAGGACGCAATCGTGCGTGCGCGGGATCGCATACATCAGCGGAGGATCGTCACACACGATCGCGTAGGGGAGAGGGAGCTTCGGCACGATCGCCACCTGCCCGCGATGCGGCTCCACGTCATCGTCCGCCACCAGCTCGCGCGCGCCGACGCCGGAGCAATTGACGATCACCTCATGCTCCGCGGGGATTTCCTCCAGCTGCCGGAGGTAAACCCCGCTGTGCACCGCACCGCCCGCTGCGGTAAAGCGGCGGGTGAGATAATCGAGATGCGTCGTGGTATCGATCAACGGTACCTCGACCGAGTAGCCGCTGCTGAACACCGCCTCCGGAATTTCGGTCGCGCTCAGGCGTCGGGCGCCTAACGAGCGCGCCCAGTCGGGGATCGGAAGCTCCCCGGCGCGGGCGAAAAGACGCTGGTCCAGCATCGAGACGCCACTCTCTCCAGCGCGCGCCAGTTCCCGCAGCACCTCGAACGTCGCGAGCGCCCACCGCTTCACGCGGGCCGCGGGCTCGGCATCGTAGGGGAACCAGATCGCTGCCGCCACGGAAGAGGTGGTAGCGCGGCCGGTCTCCCGCGCGAAGATCGTGGTGCGGTATCCCTGTTCCGCGAAGAGGATTCCGCAGGTCAACCCGGAGACGCCGGCGCCGACGATGGCGATGCGTTTTTTTGGAGGAAGTCGCTCCATCTCTTTGCACAGTAGTGGACCGATGCAGCGCCGAGCAATCCAGCGAATCCATCTCACCCTCGCCTGCCTGGTGCTGCTGACGAGCTGCGCCAGCACCGGCGGGCCGGCCGCGGGGGAGGAAGACGGGCACGCGGTGGCGGCATTGCAGCAGGCGGTGACGGGATTATCGCCGCGCGTGGACCGGCGGGAGGCGCGGCGGTTATCCGAAACGGCGCACGCGGTCTCGCGGCAGCTGGCGCGGGACTACGGAGTGGTGGGCCCGGCGTTGTTCCACAACGTGCTGGTGAATGCGAAGATCAAAGAGCGGGGGCTTTGCCACCAGTGGGCGGAGGATCTGTTCCGGCGCCTTTACGCGCTCCGCCTGCAGACGCTGGAGCTGCACTGGGGCGAAGCGCGGGCTGGCACTTTACGCGAGCATAATTCTGTGGTGGTGACCGCAAAGGGGCAGCCGTTCGCGCAGGGAATCGTGCTGGATCCATGGCGCCGCTCCGGCCGGCTGGTGTGGGCGCGAACGGCGGCGGATCGCTACCCGTGGCGCGAGGGAGAATCAGAGAGCCTGCGGCGCCGGTAGGGACTTTGCCGGCATCCTCCAGCCGGTCCGGCGGCGTTTCCACCATGCGGACACGGGGCGACCAGTTGGTGCGTCTAACAGTAGTGGCAGTTTTGCCTGGTGCTTGTTTCCGAGATAGGGCGGCTGCGAAAGGGATTACTAAAGGTGTGCGCCTGGACGGAACGCATCCAGGTCGATGGCCGTTGGCTACCGATCGAACAGTTCCTAAGTGAGCACCTTCACC
>JACCZQ010000367.1 GCA_013695905.1 Chthoniobacterales bacterium | reverse complement strand
GGGACGAGCCGGTGTCGGGCCGCGTCCACATGGCAGTGGGACCCGAGATTTCAAGTTGGAGGGGATAGGGTTTCATACGAGTCAGGCAGCTGCTCCATTGTTCCTACGGGAAGCGGGCTGACGAGTTCATTTAATGCCTCCGGGTGGGACATCCGCGGTCCTACCTGGAAAATTTCGTCGAATATTCCTGATCCGCCGCGTGCACTGGCACGTGGCTTGGAAGAGCAGCCTCAAGATTGCATGCAGTTCCAGTGAGCTGCTGCTCTGCAATCCGGTAGGCCGTCCCTACGCCGTGGAGGCGAGCGCCGCTTGCATCGCGGCGATGGGTGCGTCGCGATCGAACCACGTCTCGAACGAAAGCGCCCCCTGGTGCAGGAGCATCGAGGTGCCATTCGCCACCCGCGCCCCAGCATCCACCGCCGCATGCAGCAGCGGAGTGCGCGCGCGTGTATAGACGGTGTCATAAACCATCAGGTGCGGCGCGATCAAGGCGGCGGGCAGCAGCGGCGGATCGGAGCGCTTCATCCCCAAGGAGGTGGCGTTCACAATGATGTCGGCGTTGGCGATTTGAAACCGCAACGCATGTTCCTCCCACGGCACCGCCTCCAGTCGCGCCACCGGACCCGTCACGCGAGTGTCGCTGAAGAACGGCTTCAATTCGGCGGCGAGCTGCTGCGCTTTTTCGTGAGTGCGATTGACCAGTACGAGCCGCTCGCAACCTTCGGCGGCGCATTGCATGGCGATGGCGCGACCCGCCCCGCCCGCCGCGCCGAAGAGCAGCACCCGCAGGTCGCGGAGATCGACCCAGAATTCCTGCCGGATCGCGCGGGAGAAGCCGGGCCCGTCGGTGTTGAAGCCGATCAGCTGCTCGCCATCGACGAGGACGGTGTTGATCGCGCCGACGCGCCGGGCGAAGTCGTCCAGCTCGTCCACGAACGCGGCGCCGGTGATTTTGTGCGGGATCGTGAGGTTCGCGCCGGCGAACTTCAGCTGCGGCAGCAATCGCAGCGCTGGCTGTAGTTCCTCCTCCGAAATCTGAAACCGCGCATACTGCAGCTGCAGCCCGGCGGACTGCAGCGCCGCATTCTGCAGCTGCGGCGAAAGCGAATGCGCGACGGGATCACCAAACACGCCGAGCCGGATCGGCGGGTCTACCTCTCCGGCGACCGCACTCCAGTTCTCCAGCTCCGCAAACGTGTAGCTCTCTTTCACCTGCCACATTCTAGCGGTCGTGGTGCAGTTGTCGCGCCTTGCGTTCGTCTGCTACGTTCCCGCCGATCATGAGCAGCCCGACTGATACGCCTTCCGACTTCATCCGCGAAATCATCGCGGAGGACTTGCGGAGCGGAAAACACACGGAGATCCACACTCGTTTTCCGCCGGAGCCGAATGGCTATCTTCATATCGGACATGCAAAGGCGATCTGCCTCGGGTTTGGGATCGCGCAGGAGTTCGACGGCATCTGCAACATCCGGATGGACGACACGAATCCCACGAAGGAGGAGGCGGAGTATGTCGATTCCATCCTCGCCGATGTGCAGTGGCTAATCAGCGGCTGGGCCGAGAATAAGGTGGGGCTGAAGCCCGCCGGCAAGACGCCGGAGCAGGTCGGCGGCGACATCGTTCAATCAGCAATCACCAATCAACAACTCCGACAACAAGTCGCGAGCACGCGAAGCCTTTCGGTGTCAGCAATTCCCACCGAGCCGTTCTACGCCTCCGATTATTTCGATCAATTCTACAGCTGTGCGGTGCAGCTGGTGCGCAGCAGCAAGGCCTACGTTTGCGACATGCCGCCCGATCAGACCGACGAGTATCGCCGCCTCGGAAAGGAGAGCCCGTTCCGCGAGCGATCCGTGGAGGAAAACCTCGACCTGCTCGCGCGAATGAAGGCAGGCGAGTATCCCGATGGCGCCCGCACGCTCCGCGCGAAGATCGACATGCAGGCGCCGAATGTCTGGCTCCGCGATCCAGTGCTCTATCGCATCCGGCACGCGGAGCACCACCACACCGGCGGGAAGTGGTGCATCTATCCGATGTACGACTTCGCGCACTGCATCAGCGACTACATCGAGGGGATTACGCACTCGCTCTGCACGCTTGAGTTCGAGGTGCATCGGCCGCTTTACGATTGGATCCTGGAGTCGCTGAACTTCCCTCGCGCGCTGCCGCGGCAGATCGAGTTCGCGCGGCTGAACATCGACTACACCGTCATGAGCAAACGCAAGC
>JACCZQ010000348.1 GCA_013695905.1 Chthoniobacterales bacterium | reverse complement strand
GCGCGATCAAACCTTCGACGCCACGATGGTCATGAATCACACGCGCGCGTGTCTTTTGATTCACAAAGTTCAGCACGTCATCCAGCACTGACGCGGCTGAGGTGAAGAGCTCCGCGTGCTCGCGTGCGACCCGATCGTTCCAATCACCGTATGCTTCCCACTTGCCACCGTTCGTGCAGGGGCGGAACACATCCCGTTCGCTCGTGAGGATGTAATCCGGCCGCACCGGAAACTCGAAGTCGGTCAGGCCACTCTCCAGCAGGTCGACGGAGCGGCCGGTATTGATCGCCCAGACGACGCCAGATTTCTGCAGCTGCGCGATGAGCGCCATGCAACGGCGGTCGAACACCGGATCGCGTGCATGCTCCACCAGCGTCCCGTCAAAATCAGTGCTGAGCAGGCGAATGTCGGCAGGCATCGGGCGGAGAAGGTAAAGGAGGAATGCCGCTCGGCAATTGAGCGCGCCTGCTTCAGCGAATGGGGTGGACGGTCACCTACCGGAAATATGCCTTTGCGCTAAAAACAGCTGACGCTCACTCGGGCGCTGTTTTTACTATCTATGCCTATTCCAGCTCGCGACGAGACTTCCCCGGATGGACCGCTCAATCCGGCTTTTGCGTTCAGCAGGGAATTGCAATCCGAAGGCGCTCGCTGCACGATTCATCGTTATGAAATCCGCTTACGAACTGGCGATGGAACGGCTGGAGAAATCCGCGCCGAGCGTGACCCTCACCGACGAACAGAAGGCGCAGATCGCGGACGTGGATTCCAGTTATCGCGCGAAGATGGCGGAGAAGGAGCTGTTCTTGAAGGAGCAAATCCAGAAGGCCCGGGGCGGTGGCGAATGGGGCGAGGCGGAGACTCTTGAGAAGCAGCTCGCGGTCGAAGTGCGGCGGCTGCAGCAGGATTGCGAGGAGAAGAAGGAAAAGCTGCGCAGCACGTTTGGACGCTGAAATCCCTGCTGCACTGGAGCTGAGCGCCACGCCGGATCTGGAGCACGCGCGACAGCTCGGCGAAGCCTGGATGCGGTCCATGCGCAGCGGCGATTTCGCGCGCGCCTGGGAGGTGAGCGACGAGGTGCTGCGGAGCAGGAGAGGGACGAGCTGCTTCCATCTGCCAAGGCACTTTCAATGGGTGTGGGATGGCAGCCCTCTCGTCGGGAAACGGGTGCTAATCCGCTGCTATCACGGGCTGGGCGACACAATTCAGTTCATTCGCTACGCGCCACTGGTGCGGGAGATCGCCGCGCACGTGACGGTGCTGGCGCAACCGGAGTTGGCGCCGTGGCTGAGAACGGTGCGAGGGATCGATGCCGTGCTGCCGCTGGACGAGGGCGAACCGGAGGTGGAGTTCGAGGCGGACGTGGAGGTGATGGAGCTGCCTCATGTCTTCCGCTCCACCGTGGAGACCGTGCCGACCGAGATTCCTTATCTGCACGTGCAGCCCGCGGAGTTGCTGCGCGGACGGCGGAGCCCGGGCCAGCCTCCCCGGCTCCAGGTGGGGCTTACCTGGAAGTGCGGGGATTTTGCGCTCGAACGTTCGATCCCGGGAGCTCTACTCTCGCCTCTGGCTGATATCCCGGGAGTGGCGCTGCACATTTTCCAACGCGGGTCGGGGTTAAGGGAGTGGTCCGGCGCCCCCGGGGTCGATTCAGGCTCTGATCACATTCCGGAGGCGGCGCGGAGAATCGCGGCGTTGGATTTGATGATCTCGATCGACAGCATGCCGGCGCATTTGGCTGGCGCTCTCGGGGTGCCGACATGGGTTTTGCTGCGGGCGGAAGCTGATTGGCGCTGGATGGATGGCCGTGCAGACAGCCCCTGGTATCCGACGATGCGGCTCTTCCGACAGGCCCGGGAAGGTGACTGGAAGCCGGTGGCCGAGCGGGTGGCGGCCGAGCTGCAACGGCTGGCTTTGGCACGCGGCTAGTGCCGCGTGGTCTGGGAAGTGATGGCAATACAGCGTCGGAACAGCGCGGGGAGTAATCCTAGAGTGCGGCGGCGGCGGAGGAAGTCCGGCGGTCGGCAGCCAGACGACGAGACGTGAGTTCGCTCGGAACGCTTCGCTACGATATGGGCGATGGGAACAGTGTGATCCTCGATGCGCAGCGGAACCACGGCAGCGGGTCTGGTGATGCTTACATCTACATCCCGGCATCCTTTTTCGCCGGCACGCTCGAGTCTGACTTCGTCTATCTGTACGCTGGTTTCGGTGGTGCCGATGGCGACGCCCAGGCCGGTTTCGAAGAGTTCGCCCTGGTGAACCAGATCGTGCCGATTCCTGAGCTGAGCTCCTTCTTCCCGATCATCGGGCTGATGGTGGCAGTGCTCGCGACCAACGTCCTGCGCCGCCGGCCCGCGGCGCAGCTGACTGCCTAAGACCTGCAGTTCGCTTTCAGTTTATCTCCATTGTTTGGCGGGGGCGGCAGAAATGCCGCCCCCGTTTGCGTTTCGCG
>JACCZQ010000346.1 GCA_013695905.1 Chthoniobacterales bacterium | reverse complement strand
CCACGATATCGCGCAGTGTCCGGCACTCGGGCGACGCGTATTCGATGTGTCCCATGTCGAGATACACGCGCCCGCCGTTGCGCAGAAAGCCACCGTTCCCCGGCGGCTCTTCGTAATCGCGGTAGTGCAGATCGATCGCCCCCGCCTGCGCCTCGCGGAAGAGATAATTCTTCACCTTCACCGGCCACGAGTCAGTGGCAGGTGCCGCCCGGTCGCGCTGGACGAGGCAGCCGTATTCCGTCTCGATCCCTACGATCCGGTCCATCGTGTGCAAAGCATGCGACCACCGCCGCCGCCTGCCAAATGGAAACCGTTCGCCGGGCAGTGCGGACGTGGGAAGACACAGCGATCGCCCCCAGCAAAAGCGCTGGAGGGACGGGCGCTGTCCCGTTCCCCCTAAGCCGCATCGAGGGTTATTCACAATCTCTTGAAACTCTCCCAGCGGCTCGCATACTCCTTTGAGGATGAGCAACTTCCCCGTGCGCAGTCCGGCCGCCAAGGTCGGCGGCATCGTTTACTTCGGGCGTATGCTCGACAAGATCCGCCTCCATGCCCGCGGTGAGCTGCACCCGGATTACCAGGCGAATCTCGGCCAGGGCTTCGACGAGAATTGCACCACCTTCCTGCGGATTGGCTACCAGCAGCTCATCGCGCGAGTGCAGCAGGGCGGCACCGACGAAGAAATTCTCGAATGGTGTTTCACGACCGGCCGGCGCCGGGAGCCGGATGAGATCCACGTGTGGAACGAGTTCATGCGCAAACGTGGCTGGCATGACGAGATCGGTGAGTTCCTTACGCGGCGCAAAAAAGAAGCGGGCATGGCTGGCCGCTCCGAGATCAAGACGATGTTCGAGTTCATCGACGTTGACGAAGGCCGCTCACTGCCCGACGCGCTCGGCATCGAGCGTAAAGCCTAGCACCGCGTCGGAGCGTCCGTCGTAGCTCACCTCACCGCCTCCGTCTGCGCAGGCGGCGGTGGAGGAGGCGGTTGCATGCGGTAATCGATCACTTTCCAGACGATCACCACCGTCAGCACCACCACGATGGTGGCGACAATTTTCCGCGCCCGCGTCGGCTCGGGAGTCGCGTCCACCGTTTGTGTCGCGGGCGCTACTCGGAAAGCGTATCGATCCGCTCCGCGAGAGCGAAATCGAGATCCGTCAGACCGCCCTTGCTGTGGGTGGAAAGGATCAGCCGCACCTTGTTATAGCGAATGTCCATATCCGGGTGGTGCTCCTCGTCCTCGGAAACTTCGGCCACGGCGTTTACGAAATCGATCGATTCCGTGAAGTCATCGAACTCGAAAGTGCGCTCGATGTGCTTCTTCTCCAACTCCCATTCCGGGATCTTTTTCAGCCGGATTTTCAGTTGGTCCGCTTTGATCAGCTCAGCCATAACGCCGAACGAGTAACATCCTCCAAACGAAGTGCAACTCTCATGCGCAGGATTTTTCGCCGCGGCTGCGAGAAGTTTTCGGCGCGCACTTTTCCGGAGGATTGGCGGACGTTTCCGCGGGAATTTTCGCGGCTCGAATCGGAGACGCCCGGGCGATTTGACGCCCCCGCCATCCTCCGCTAATTACCTCCTTCCCAGCACCCGTAGCTCAACTGGATAGAGCATCTGACTACGGATCAGAAGGTTTGAGGTTCGAATCCTCACGGGTGCGCCACTCCACTGCTGGTGCGGTTTGCCGAGGGGCGACAGGGAATTCCGGGCCGGATTCTCAGCGGGACAGCCTCGCCGTTCGCGTGAAAACGGGCGGAGGGCGACTGGTCGGTATGCTCGTAAAGGAAATTCGAGAGATCGTAGGCTCTACAGTCACCCTCGGCGGGGTGCAGTGCTGATGCCGCGGTCCTCCGGCAGGCATCCAATTTAAAGATCAGCTTTCACTTGGCCCGCCGCCGGCTCCAGGTCCGGGGGGAACCAGGCGGCCTCAAAAATTAACACGCAGCCCCAGCGTGTAACGGTTGCGCGAATACGAGTCGACGGCCGGCCCACTGGAGCGGAGCTGCGTATGCT
>JACCZQ010000311.1 GCA_013695905.1 Chthoniobacterales bacterium | reverse complement strand
CCAACAAATCCGCCCGATGAAAGCGCTTCTCGCCCTCACCACCATCGACCTGAAGCTGGCGCTGCGGAATCGCTCCGTCCTCTTCTTTAACTACTTCTTTCCGCTCATCTTTTTCTTCGCCTTCGGTTTCATCATGAAGGCGGAACAGGGCTCCCGCATCCTGCAGGTGGTGACGATGGTGTTCGCCATCGGCGTCCTCGGCAACGGCCTCTTCGGCGCGGGCATGCGCGCCGTGCAAGAGCGGGAGTCGGATGTGCTTCGCCGCTTCAAAGTGACACCGATCACGCCGCTGCCGGTGCTCGGCGCGTCGTTGATCACAGGTGTCATTCTCTACCTGCCGGGCCTGCTCCTCGTGCTCGTCCTGGCGAATCGCATCTTCGGCATGGCGGTGCCCGCCAATCTCCTCTCGCTCCTCGTTTTCGCGGCGGTGGGTTGTGTCGCGTTTCGCTCGTTAGGCCTGATCATCGCCGCGGTGGTCAACTCCACCCAGGAGAGCCTCATCCTCATCCAAACGCTCTTCATGGTGATGCTGTTCCTCAGCAGCATCTCGTTCCCGATCTCGCTCTTCCCGGAATGGCTGCAGATCTTCTCGCAGTTTCTGCCGGCGACCTATCTCGTCTCCGGCGCAGCCGGCATTCTCCAGCGGGGCGAGTCGCTCCTGCACAACTGGCAGGCCGTCGCCGCGCTGCTCATGACCACCGCCGTCGGCACGTTCATCGCGACGAAACTGTTCCGCTGGGAAAAGGAAGAGAAGCTCCGCCCGTCCGCGAAGCTTTGGGTCCTCGCCGCACTGCTCCCGTTTCTCCTGCTCGGCGTTTATCAAACCTGGAGCCGCGAGGAGCTGACCAAAGCGAAAATCCTCGCCCGCGATCTGAACCGCGGCCGCTCCTGGTTAATCCAGAACGCGCGCATTTTCGTCGGCAGCGGCGAGGTGATCGAGAGCGGTGCGGTGTTGATCCGGCAGGGCAAAATCGAGCAAGTCTTCCGCGGAGCTGCACCTGATGCGCGCAGTTTAAACGCGGAGCCGATCGACGCCGCCGGCAAGACGGTGCTGCCGGGTTTGATCGATGTGCATGTGCATCTCGGCGCGAGTGGCGGTTTCGGCGCGGACTACACGGGGTTCGATCCGCGGAAGGCAGCAGGGCGGCAGCTGCAGGCGTATTTGTATAGCGGCGTCACGGCGGTGCGCAGCGCGGGCGACGCGACAGACGTGATGCTCGATGTGCAGGCGGCGTTCCGCAGCGGCGAAAAACTCGGCGCGGAGCTGTTTCTCTGCGGACCGCTCTTCACGGCGGAAGGCGGGCACGGGACGCAGTTCGCGCAGTTTCTGCCGGAGATGATGCGGGAGAGCTTCAATGCGGAATTCGTGCGCACGCCGAAGACGCCGGAGGAAGCGCGCGCACAGGTGGATGCACTCGCCGCCCGCGGGATCGACGCGATTAAAGGTGTGCTCGAAGCGGGCGCACCCGCGCGACCGTTCACACGGGCGGACGTCGAACTGCTGCGCGCGGTCGCGGAGCAGGCACGCGTGCACAACCTGCCGGTGTCGATCCACACCGGCTCGATCGCCGATGTCACCGACGCGGTGGCACTCGGCGCGAACTCCGTGGAACACGGCAGCGCCTTCGAGGAAATCCCGCAGGAGCTGTTCACCGCGATGCGGGAACGCGGCACTGCTTACGATCCAACGCTGAGCGTGATCGAATCATTCACCCTCTTCGGTCGCGGCGACACATCGCTCCTGCAACGAACGCTCGTGCAACAGGTCACCCCGCGGGAGCTGCTCGAAAGCACCACAGCCGCTATCACCGGCGACGACACAAAAGCGATGCGCGAAGGCATCCAGCAGTGGCCAATATCGGTGGAGACGGCCGGCCGCAACCTGCAGAACGCCTGGCGCGCCGGCGTGCCGCTCGTGACTGGATCAGATGCCGGAAATTTCCTTATCTTCCACGGACCGACCGTGCAGCACGAGATCGAGCTCTGGGTCGCGGCGGGGATCCCGCCAGAGGTAGCGCTGCAAGCCGCCACCGCCAACGCCGCGAAACTCCTGCGCGCGGAGGACCGCATCGGCACGGTCGAAGTCGGCAAAGAAGCCACCCTCCTCATCGTCGATGGCAACCCGCTGCAGGACGTACGCGCCCTCTCCTCGATCAGCGTCGTCTTCATGAAAGGCGAACGCGTGAACCGCACAGATCTGATCGAGAAGAAGTGAGCTGATGAAGGCGTCGGTTCTCCTCCCGATCGATCACCTGCCGGAGCTTTGGCCGGAGCGGCTCCGCGGCGCGCGGGTCGGTGCGGTGTTGCACCCGGCGTCGGTGAACGCGCAACTGCAGCATTCCTCGCGGGTGCTGGAGCAATCGTCGGAGCTGCTGCAGCTGTCAGCGTTGTTCGGGCCGCAACACGGCTACCTCGGGCAGACGCAGGACAACATGATCGAGTGGCGCAGCTATGAACATCCGCGTCTCGGCATTCCGGTCCACAGCCTCTACGGCGAAGATCGCGAGCCGACGCCGGAGATGCTCTCCGGACTCGATGTGTTGCTCGTGGATCTCCAGGATATCGGCGCCCGCTACTACACGTTTATCTGGACGATGTTCCTCTGCATGAAAGCGGCCGCGGGAGCGAACCTCGAGGTGGTGGTGCTTGACCGGCCGAACCCGATCAATGGCGTCGCAACCGAACACGACGTGTTCGATCCGGCATATCGCTCGTTCGTCGGCTTACATCCGCTGCCGGTGCGCCATGGTCTGACGATTGGCGAGCTCGCCCAAAAATTCCAGGAGGAGGCGTTCCCCACCTGCCGGCTGACGGTGATGCCAATGCGCGGCTGGGAGCGGGCGATGTGGTTCGACCAAACCGGACTGCCGTGGGTGCTGCCGTCGCCGAACATGCCGACACTCGACACCGCTACCGTCTATCCCGGCATGTGTCTGCTCGAAGGCACGAACATTTCCGAAGGTCGTGGAACCACTCGCCCCTTCGAGATCTTCGGCGCCTCATTCATCGACGCGGAGGCGCTTTGCCGCACGCTGAACAGCTCCGGGTTACCTGGCGTTTTCTTCCGGGAGCACTACTTCCAGCCGACGTTCCACAAGTTCGCGGGGGAACTCTGCGGCGGCGCGCAAATCCACGTCACCGATCGTGAGACGTTTCGGCCTTTCGCAACCGCCGTCACGATCATACAACATCTGCGAGCGACCTATCCGAATCACTTTCAGTGGAAATCTCCCCCCTACGAATACGAGTATCATCGCCTCCCGATCGAGGTGCTGATCGGCGGCCCCGTCGGCTCGCTCTTTCCGGACTAACGACTCTGCTGCTCGTGGCGGCCGCAGTGTTGCTCCCCCCCTCGGCGCGCGCTGACATTCCGTGGGCGGAGGCAAAGGTGCGGCTGAAGGAGGAGAACGCCCGGCTGGCCGCGCGACCGGAGGGACACGACGGCACCTACTTCGTCATCTGCACCCTCTACTATACGCCGATTGAGTCCGGCTTCACCGAGGAGCGCGGCTTCAACATGACACCGGAGACGCGGCCGGGATTGCGCGGCCGGATGTACCCGCGCGATTTCCTGCGCGCGATCAAACTCGAAGGCTACGGAAAAGTCACCACACCGGTCAACGGCCGCAGCTACATCGCCTACGACGGCGGCAACTATGTCTTCGACACCGCGCCGAAAGGTCGTGGTGTCACGCCG
>JACCZQ010000290.1 GCA_013695905.1 Chthoniobacterales bacterium | reverse complement strand
CTCGTGGCGCTGTCCCACTCCTCGTTAGGCTGAATCCAGCTGGTGTTCAGCTTTGCCTCTTTCAGCGCCTTCGTCATGTAGGCCTGAATGCGCTCGATGTATTCTTCTGTCGCGGTTTCGGCGGGCTTGCCCTCGCTGTCGACCGGCCAGGTTCCGAGCAGCGTCTGATAGAGGAGATATTCCTCGTTTGCGTCCGGTGCTTCGGCTTCTTCGATCTGGCGTTTGGCGCGCTTGTTGATCGTCCGCCAGCGGGTGAGGGAGCTGCGCCAGAGTTCCGGGATTTCGGAGATCGCCACCATGCGCGCACGCGTGTCTTCGCTGCGCTTGGTGTCGTGCGTGGAGGTGGTGAGCATGGTGGCGGGCCAGCTCTGCTGCACGTGTTGTTGTTCTTCGTGGAAGGCCTCCACGCTGATGCCGAACTGCTGCGGCTCGCCGCCGACTTCGTTGAGCGCGGCGAGGCGGTTGTAGATGTAGAAGGCGGTGTCCTCGAGCCCCTTCGCCATGATCGGGCCGGTGCATTGCTGGAATTTCAGCACGAAGTGGACGTGCTCGGCGCGAGCTTCGTCGTCGAGGTTTTCCGGGAAGCGGAAGAGCAGCACGTCGCGCAGGAAATTGAAAACGGAACCTTCGATCGCTGGGTTGCGACGCTTGGCGGCGGCGACGGCGCGTTCGACGACCTGGCGATCCTCGTCGCTGACCGGCGCGTCAGGCGTGACGTAGGTGCGGTAAACCGGGAAGCAGGCGATCGTCTCGCGCACGGCAAGGTTTAGCTGGTCGAGGGTGAAATCGCGGAACCAGCGGTTCTGCTCGGAGAGACGATCGAGCATGTTCGCGAGCACCTTCACGTCGTTCGCGAGCGAGAGGCGCATGACGAGGCGTTTCTTGGCGTAAACCAGATGACCGAAGTGCATCGAGCTGCCAAGGAAACGGCGGAACGTTTTCGTCGTCGCTTCTTCTGCGGAGGAGTCGCAGAGGACGCTGTTCACGATCCGGCCGAAATCGTAGCCGGTGGTGCCGTGCACCGGCCAATTCGCGGGGAGACGTTCGTGACCGGAGAGGATTTTTTCGACGACGAGATAGACGGCGCGGCGATCGCCGGGAAGCGGACGGCCGAGGGCTTCGGCGCAACGCTGTTGTAGCTTCGTGAAATAATCGCGCGGCAGGAAGAGGCCGTCCGGGTGATCGATGCGCAGCCCGGTGACGGACCCGTTGCCGACGAGCTCCAGCAGCAGTTGATGGGTGGCTTCGAAGACCTCCGGCAGCTCCATGCGGATGGCGGCGAGGTCGTTGATGTCGAAGAAGCGGCGGTAATTGATCTCCTCCGCGGCGACGCGCCAGAAGGAGAGCCGATAAGCCTGGTCGTTCAGGAGCTGGTCGAGGGCGTCGAAGCTGCGCGGGTCGCCGGGCGTGCCGTTGATCCGCACGACCGCCTGCTCGATTGCCTCGCGGACTGGCGGGGCTTCGTTGCAGCGGCGCTCGAGGCGGCGTTTGACGATTTCCTTTTCGCGGGCGCGTTCGGCGATGCGGGCGGGATCGGTTTCGTTGCGGCGCGGGAGATAATCGAGCGCGGTGATGATGCTCTGGAATTCCGCGTAGAAATCTTCGTCCCGATGCGGCTCCAGGTGATCGAGCGCAATCTGCAGCACGTGCCGATACGTGCGCGGTGCGATCGGCCATTCGTGCTCATGATAATGGAGGTAAAACGCGCCGGCTTCGAACCGCACCTTCAGCTCGCCCCGCTCGAGGACGCGTCCGTATTGATCGCCCAAAATCGGGAGCAGGACCTTGTCGTGCAGATCTTCCTTAAGCGGTCGCCAATCGATATCGAAATACGGCGCGTAAACGGAGCTGGGGCCGTTCTCGAGCACATCCATCCACCATTGATTCAGCGGCTCGCCGATGCCCATGTGGTTCGGGACGAAGTCGAGCACCTGACCCATGTCGCGCGCGTGCAGTTCGGCGACGAACGCGTCGTATTCTTCACGGGAGCCGATGGCGGCGTTCAGCTTGTTGTGATCGGTGATGTCGTAGCCGTGGAGACTTTCCGCGCGCGCCTGGAAGTAGGGCGACGCATAGCAGTCGGAGATGCCGAGGTCGTGCAGGTAAGGGACGATCGCGCGCGCGTCGTTGAAGGTGAAGGTCCGGTTGAATTGCAGCCGGTATGTCGAAGCTGGAATGCGCGGGTGGTCTGTGCTCACGGGGGAGAAACGTAGCACACCGGTCCGGTGGTTCGATGTTCCCGCGGCTGTTTATCAGTGGCGGCTCACGCAGTGATCACGCCGAAAACGGTGTCCGCGCGCCAGGC
>JACCZQ010000267.1 GCA_013695905.1 Chthoniobacterales bacterium | reverse complement strand
TCACCGGCGGCGACACGAGTTTCTGGGTGGGCAAAGGCTGGATCTTCGGTGTCATCATGGCCATTCTCACGGCGCTGGTGATCATCGGCGGTATCCGCAGCATCGCGACCGTCACGTCGAAGCTGGTGCCATTCATGTGCATCATGTACGTGCTCGCCTGCCTCTACATTGTGTTCGGCCATCTCGGCGAAATCCCGGCGGCGTTCGGCACCATCATCTCCTCCGCCTTCAGTAACGAGGCGCTGTATGGCGGCTTCTTCGGCGTGCTGATCCGCGGCGTGCAGCGGGCGGCATTCTCAAACGAAGCGGGCTTCGGCTCCGCGCCGATCGCGCACTCGGCAGTGCGGACGCGGCGGCCAGCGAGTGAAGGCTACGTCGCGCTGCTGGAGCCGTTCATCGATACCGTGATCATCTGCACGATGACCGCGCTGGTCATCGTGGTGACGCAGGAACGCGTGATCGCGGCGGAAGCGAGCACTGCGGCCGGCATCGCGGTGACTTCGCGCGCCTTCGCGAGTGTGATCGGCTGGTTCCCGTATGTGTTGTTCGTGGCGGTGATTCTGTTCGCCTTCTCGACCATGATCACCTGGTCCTACTACGGGCAACAGGCGTGGGCCTACATGTTCGGGCGGAAAACGTCGCTCGATCTCGTTTACAAGCTGATCTTCTGCCTCTGCATCGTCTTCGGCGCCGCCTCCACCCTCGGCAACGTGCTGCGCCTGAGCGACGCGCTCATCTTCACGATGTGCTTCCCGAATTTCATCGCGCTGTATTTCCTCCTGCCGAAGATCAAAGAGGAGATCGTGAGTTACCGGGAATACCGGCACGCGATCGATCGCGGTGAGAAGCCGATGTAGCTGTCGCCCTGTGGGCGACACGGGTATGTGCACGCCACTCGTGCTCGCGTGGGCACAGACCCGTGCGGCGCATAGCGCCGCAGCTACATGAGCGATCTCGGTATTCGCGCGCGAACCGATGTGCTATCATCGCGCGTGTTCCATCTGAAATCGGTTCTTTTTTCCGCCAGGCTGTGGGCGGCCATCCTCACTGTCACGCTGGCCACGCCGGCCCTCAGCGCGCCGCGCCGCGCGACGCCGGTCGATGGACGAAAGGCTTTTGGCGCCCCGACGCAAATCACGCCGCGGCCTCTCCAATTCCAGACGCTCCAGCTGCAACGCTCCCGCCAGAATCACCTGCTCCTCCGCGCGACGATCAATGGCAAACCCGCTCTGCTCGGCGTCGATAGCGGCGCGCCGGTCAGCGCCATCGCCATCAATCGCGTCGCGCATTTCGGTCTTTCACCGGCGACGACAGCTCGGCACGATGTGCCGACCCGGCTGCGCATCAACGGCCGCTACAACAATGTCGTCATCGCCCGCAGCTTTCTCCTCGGGGCCCTCAATCTCGTGGATGAACCGCTTGTCGCGGTGGATCTGAGCGGCTCGTCGCGCGCGGCGAAATTGATGAACGAGGAGGCCATCGACGGCATCCTCGGTGCCGACGTTTTGTTCCCGACGCAGGCGGTGCTCGACTGCCGCAAACAGACGCTGACGATGAAGGTCGACCCGAACGCAGTGGGGGCGGCGCCGGGGACAAATTACCGCGGCTACGCCGGCATTCCGATGCAGGTGAGCCCCGGCTACAACCTCTACGTGGACAGCCGGCTCAACGGCAAGCGCGCCAAGCTGTTGGTGGATACCGGAGCGTTCGGCACACTGCTGCACCACCGGTTCGTGCGGCAAATGCGGGTGCCGTTACGCGACAGTCCCTTCAACTCCGCCGGCGTGAATCTCAAAAACCGCGGGGTGCAGCTCGCCACGATTTCGCGTTTCTCCGTCGGCTCGGTCAACATGCGGGACAAACAAGTCGGCGTGATCGACCTGGAGGGACTGATCCGCACCGGCCTGCTGGACGCTTCCCCGCCGGTCGCGGGATTGCTCGGCGCTGAGATTCTCCAGCGCTACAACGGCATCATCGACTTCGGGACGCGCACGCTGTACCTGAAGCGATAGCGCGAGCGGCGGAGCAATCGCCTGACGCGACACAAGTTTCGCTACAGCTTGCCCAGCGCCTGCAGACAGGCGCGCGCGATCGGGATGCGTTTCGCCGCGTCTTCGTCGCTGTTAATGTCGATGTTTAACGCGAACGGATACACCTTCCCGCCGCGTTCGATCCAGCCAACCCACCAGCCGATCTGCTGGCCGCCGTCACCCGGCCAATGCCAGCCGGTCTTCCCGTGCAGCGCGTGCTTCTCGCCCTTTTCTAACGGCGTGATCTCGATCACCGCCCGCACCGCCTTATCCTGCATCGGCAACTGCCCGGAGGTGAGCCGGTGCAGGAACTGCACCTGCTCCATCGCCGAAATCTTCAGCGGTCCATCGAGCCAGAAACGGTCCACCACTTCGCCGATCTCCGCGTTTCCGTAGCCGAGCGTTTTCACCGCGGCGCGCATTCGCTCGAGGCCAATGCGCCGCGCCAGCTCCCGGTAAACCGGCACGTTCGAAACGACGATCGCTTCGCGCAGGTTCATGTCCTTTTCCCACTGCTTCAGACGCTGCGGCTCACCGCCGTAGGGCAGCACCTCCTCCACGTTCGCGACTGCGCCCACGTGCAGACCGATGAGGGCGTTCGGGATTTTAAAGGTCGAGGCCGGGATGTAGCGCTGTTTCGCTCGCGCCTCGTTCCATCCGTGCAGGGTGTCAGATTCCGGATCGAGCATCACGAATGTGCCGACCACTTTTTGCTCACGAAAGAATTTCCCCAGCGCCGCCACTTCCTGCACCGAAGTCTGGGCGACCGCGGAGTGACAAAGGATCGCCACCGCCAAACCGCAAATGAACCCGCCACGCATCATCGAGCAGAGGGAACGCGTCACGGTGGAGAAAGCAAGCGCGACGAAGCGCAGCCGAGCGCCTGCTGTCGTTCGACCAGCCGGAACGCCTCAGCTATAGTCGCTCGCATGACGGCTGATGTTTTGCTCGAGCGCGCGGCCATGGCTGCGGCCGAGGAAGTGTTGCGCGTGATCTACGGCGACGACCTGCAAGGCTGCACCGTCTCGATCGACAATGTGGCGGCAGTGATCCGCGCCGCGATCGAGGCGCATGTGGCGAACAGCGCGGAAATCACCGATCTGCACGGAAAAGCGTTCGAAGCCGTGCAGCTGCTCGCGACACCGCCGGCCGACGGCGGCACCCTCTCGCCGGAGGATCTGCGCTCGCTTCTGGGTGAGCGGCTGGATAAGATTCACGAGTTGGCGACGAAGATTCTCGGCGCGACCGGGTAAACGTCACCCGCCTCGGCGCTACTTCACGGTCAGAAACACGGAAGCTGTTTTGCCTTCGGTGACGACGGCCATCACGTAGTGGCCGGGCGCGAGCTTCTTGCCGTCCATCGTTTTGTCGAGTGAGCCTTTGGTGCCGCCTTGGATCATGATGACGTTCGGCGCGGCACCGTCAGGGATGGGGGAAGACCTGACGCTGCCCGCCGAGTTTGTGGACGACGCCCCGCCGCATCACAAAGCCGACATTTTCCAGCCGCGTGACATCGTCGAGCGGGTTCCCTTTGACTGCGATGATATCAGCATCTTTGCCGCGCTCGATCGTGCCGAGTGAGGCGGAACGCCCCAGCAACTCGGCGGCATTCACCGTCGCTGCCTGGATCGCCGCCGCCGGCGTCATGCCGGCGTCCACCATGAGCTTGAATTCCTGCGCGTTGAGCCCGTGTTTCGAAACTCCCGAGTCGGTGCCGAACGCCACCTTCACGCCGGCGCGATAGGCGCGCTTGTGGCTCTCGATCATCGCCGCGGCAGCTTCTTCTGCTTTCACAAGCGATGCCGGTGGACGGTCGCCGCGCCGCGCCTGTTCGAGGGCGGCGATCGGGGCCATCATCGTCGGCACCAGGTAGGCGCCGCGTTCTTTGAAAAGCGCGATCGTTTCGTCATCGATGAACGAGCCGTGATCGATCGAGTCCACGCCGGCCCGTAAGGCCGCATCGATGCCGTCCTTCCCATGCGCGTGCGCGGTGGTCTTTCGGCCGAACGTGCGCGCCGTCTCGACGATGGCCTGCATTTCGTCTTCAAACATCTGCCGCGCCAGGCCACCGGCGACATCGCTCCCGACTCCTCCCGTGGCCGCGAATTTGATTACCTCCGCGCCCTGCAGGATCTGATTGCGCACGGCTTCGCGGCAGCTGTCGGCGCCGTTGCAGATGTTATCCATCTCGTCGCGCGCGGCGCGGGTGAGCTGGCGGTTGAGGTTGTTCGCGTCGCCGTGGCCGGACGCGACGGAAATCATCCGGCCGGCGGGCACGATGGTCGGGCCGGGCAGGTCGCCCGAATTCACAAAATCGCGCAGAGTCGCCACGCCACGCGCGACGCCGCCAAGATCGCGCACGGTGGTGAATCCCGCCTCCAGCGTGATCCGCGCATGGCGGGCAGCGATCAACACGCTGTCTTCGTAATCGCGCCGCGGGCCTTCCAGGCGCCCCTTCAGCGGATCGCCCTCGCTGTAGAGATGCACGTGCATGTCGATCAATCCCGGAAGCACAAATTGATCGCGGAGATCGACCACGCGGGCCGCGGGGGGCGGAGGCGCAAATCCGTCGCGCACGTCGGTGATCTTGCCGTCCTCGATGAGGATGGTGGAGTTGCCGCGCGGCTTCTGCCCCGGCCGGTCGAGCAGCTCGCCGGCGTGGATCACGGTCACCTGTTTCGCGGGCGGCGCGGATGGCTGCGCCACAACGGTGGCGGTCGCTATGACGGAGAGTGAAAGAAGGGCGCGGAGGCTGATCATGGCTGGTGGTGTCGGAGATTACAGCTGAGAAGCTGCCGCGGTCACGTAATTATATGAGACATCTGATATGAAGGGTAAAATCGAGCGGGCCCGCAGCCCCCGCCGGTAACTGCAGCCGACCTTCCGAGGATATAGAAGAGGCTCACAGATGACGGTTTACAGAAAGAGCGCTGCCGCGGTATAACGGGCCCATGAAGACTCTCAAACTAATTACAGCTACAGCCTTCGCCGCAGCGATCATGGCAGCTTCCGCCTTCAGCACTGAAGATTCGCACGCGAAGTGCTGCGTGGAAGCGAAAAAAGCAGGCAAGGAATGCACCCACCCCTGCTGCGTCGATGCAGCGAAGGAAGGCAAAGCCTGCGAGAAGTGCTCCCCTAAGAAGGAGTCGTAAAGGCCATCAGCGGTTGCGGTCGGCCGCGCCGATTGG
>JACCZQ010000245.1 GCA_013695905.1 Chthoniobacterales bacterium | reverse complement strand
ATTATTTCTTTGCCTGTCCACACGGCCACATTATCCGTCGAATCGCCCAGCTCTGCCGCCGGCGGAATCGGCGTCCACCGGTCTGAATCCGGGTGATAGCTGCCGCCGCCCTCAGGACCGGTTTCGGTTTGATCGACCCCGCCCCAGACGAGCACATTCTCTCCGGTGGAAAGCACCGTGGGGCTCATTCGCGCAGAAGGCGCGCCGGTGAGAGACATCGTTCGCCACAGCCCGGTGGCAGGACGATAGCGATCACCGCTGTTCAATAAGATTCCGTCGTGAACCCCACCCCAAACGATCATCTCGCCACCGCTCCAGACTGCGCCGAAACTTCCGCGCGCTTCCGGCCAAACCGCCGTCCCCGCCGGATCGACCGATGGCTGAGCGGAGAGAGATAAGCTGAGAACAACGACGAGCAAAGCAAGGAGAACGCGTCCGTTCATTTCGCCTTCTCTTCATCGATTTTCGCGCTCATCGCGCGGAACGATTCGAGCACCTGCGTCAGTGCGCTGCCGTGCTTTTTCAGCGTGCTCTTTTCGTCGGCGGAAAACACGACGTAAGCGACGGCTTTCGGCAGTTGGATGTAAGCCACGCGTTCGCTCCGCGGATAGGCTTTGGTAGGCAAATACTCGTTCACGAAATAAGGTTCTCCACCGGCGGTCTTGCCGGTGGCAATGCGCTTCGGCCTCAGGTCGCCGCGCTCCCGGGTCATCTCGTCGATCGCCTTCTTCGCGAACGCCTCGTGATCCGTCGCATCAGTGCCGGCGATCTTGGCATACATGAGCGGCTCCGCCGTTTCCCACGTGTCCCCTTTGCGATAAAGGACGCAGGGCAACCGCTGCTCAAGGCCCGAACTGTTGTCAATTACCCAGCCTTCTGGCGCCTTGATGCTGAACGCGCCTTTCGGTCCGTAAACAAGTCCGAAGGGGGAGAGGTGTTCTTCCTGCGCTGGCTTTTCCTTTTCTGCGGTCAAAGCCGATGGAAAAAACGGCAGCGCGGCGCTCAGGCAAATCAGCAAGGCACGGAACGAACATGGCGTGATTTTCATGGTGTCTGTTCTCGGCAGGAGAGGGTAGGGAGCGGTTTCCGGGATCTTGGTGCTTCGCATCGGGGAGCCGAATTCAATGAACGTTCATCTGCTTGTGAAACAATTCCGAAGAAAGTTTGAGCGATGACAGGAATTCAAGTCACCAACTGCAATAACGTGCGTGATTGTTTCCCGGTCTTCAGCGCATACTGGGAATCGTAGGAAGCGACACCGCAGGCGTGCCGCCTCCCTACGACTTTGATGGCTGCGGAAACTTCCACCACCTGCCCGCGCTGCGGCACCCGTCTGCATGGCTCGTTCCTTGGCAATATCTGCCCACGTTGCATGCTTGAAGGTGCTGGGACGTGGGATGAACGGCCCGAGAGCGCTCTGCCGGACCCAGCAGCAGAGTTGTCGGAAGGGTGGCAGGTTGGCGCGCGAGTGGGCGACTATGAGCTGATCGACGTCCTCGGCCGCGGTGGGATGGCTGTGGTTTACCTCGCGCGGCAGATCAGTCTCGATCGGCTTGTTGCGCTGAAAACGATCTCCGCGCCACTGGCGGCGGATGCGCACGGTCAGGAACGTTTCCGCCGCGAAGCGCGCGCCATCGCGCAGCTCGAGCATCCGCGCATCGTTTCGATTCACGACATCGGCACGAGCGCGGGTGCGCTGTACTACACGATGGATTACATCGCCGGCTCGGATCTCGGCCGGGCGATGCAGACACGCGCGATTCCCATCGCTGAAGCCGCGTCCATTGTGCAAAAAGTCGCGGAAGCAGTCGCGCATGCGAACGACCGCGAGGTGCTCCATCGCGACCTTAAGCCCGGCAATATTCTGATCGATGAAGCGAACGAGCCGCATGTGACTGACTTCGGGATCGCGCTCGATGCGGTAAGCGCGGCTAGTCTTACGTTAACCGGCGATGTCATGGGAACTCCTCCCTACATGGCGCCCGAAGCGCTTGCCGGTGGACAGCGGAAAAGCAGCCCGGCTTCGGAAGTGTATGCCCTCGGCGCCATCCTCTTTCATCTGCTCACCGGCCGCACGCCTTTCCTGGGCGGTTCGCCTTCCGAGATTTTGCATCTCGCGCTGACTGTCCCGCCACCATCGCCGCGAGTCTTAAATTCCGCCGTGCCCCGCGACCTCGAAACCATTTGCCTGAAGTGTCTCGAGAAGGAGGCGAAGTCGCGCTACCAAACTGCGGCCGCGCTCGCGGAAGATTTGCGGCGCTTCCTGGCCGGCGAGGAAATCCGAGGCCGTCCGATTCTGCCGCCGGTCCGTCTCGCAAGATGGGTTCGCCGCCACCCCGCGC
>JACCZQ010000243.1 GCA_013695905.1 Chthoniobacterales bacterium | reverse complement strand
CTGCAGTATCCCTCCGGCTCGCCCCCGAAAGTGGACAAGCATTCCACCGGCGGCATCGGCGACAAGGTCTCGCTCGTGCTCGCTCCCCTGCTCGCCTGCGGCGACGTGTGGGTGCCGATGATCTCCGGCCGCGGTCTCGGCATCACCGGCGGCACCCTCGACAAGCTGGAGAGCATTCCCGGTTTCAATGTGAACCTCGACGAGCGGCGCGCCCTGCAGCAGCTGGAGCGCATCGGCGTCTTCATGATCGGGCAGACGTCCGATATCTGTCCCGCCGACAAAAAACTCTACGCGCTCCGGGACGTGACCGGCACCGTGCCATCGCAGCCGCTCATCGTGGCCAGCATCATGAGCAAGAAGCTGGCGGAGAATCTCGATTGTCTCGTCCTCGATGTGAAATTCGGCCGCGGCGCATTCATGAAAACGCGACCCCAGGCGGAGCAGCTCGCCGCGTCGATGACAGAAGTCGGTGAGCTGATGGGCGTGCGGATGTCGTGTCTCCTCAGCCCGATGGACGAACCGCTCGGCCGCTGCGTCGGCAACGCGCTGGAAGTCGCCGAGTGCGTCGAAATCCTGCAAGGCGGCGGACCTGCCGATCTCATCCAGCTCGTCCTCGATCTCAGCGAAAAAGTCTCATCCGCGCCGCGGGAGCAGCTCGCCGCGTGGCTGCAGGATGGCAGCGCGTGGCGGAAGTTCGTGCAGCTGGTGGAGGCGCAGAATGGCGACGCTTCCGCGCTGGAGAGAATGTCAAAGGTGCACTCGGCGCCGGTGATTCATCCGTTCTTCGCGGAAAGGAGCGGCACCGTCTCGCGGCTCGATGCCGAGGCGATTGGGCGCGCATCGCTCCTTCTGGGCGGTGGGCGACAAAAGGCGGACGATCACGTGGACTTCGCGGTCGGCTTTTCGCAGCTGAAGAAGTCCGGTGAGCGAGTGCAGAAAGGCGAACCGCTCATGTTGATCCACGCGCGGGACGAAACAAATCTGGAATCGGTGCTGCCGCTTGTCCGCGGCGGGGTGGAAATCACATGAACACGTCCTTCCGCCTGCTCGTCCTGCTGATCTTCACTACTTCTTCGCTCCACGCGCGGGAGATGGAGAAAGAGGACTCACCCGCAGCGAAGTTCATCCCGTGGCTGCTCGAGCAGAAAGATGGGCTGATGCAGATCCCGTTCGCCGACGTCATCCGCTACTCCACCGGAAAGAAAGTGCTGCCGGTTAATCGCGACGACGAAACCGACGCCCGCGTTCTGAAGCAGATCAGCACCGCGCTGGAAGAAGTGCTCGCGCGGATGAACCAAGAGGACAGCCCGGTGCAGGAGATCGGCCGCATCAACGAAGTGAGCGGCCCGTTCGAAAACATGCTGCAGGAGGTGCTGAACGACACCGAAGGTCTGAGCTGCGATTTCGCGAAGACGACCGGCCAAAAGGTGCAGCGCTCCGGTTACCCCGATCTGCGGCTCGTCGATAGAGCCTCGAAACGCGTTTATTATCTCGACCCGAAGCTCTACGCCATCGGCAGCCGCAAGAGCAGCTTCCGCTCGTTTTATTTCGAACCGAAAGTCGCCACGAACAAAGTCGGCGACGACGCGGTGCACCTCATTCTCGCGATCGCGCATGAAGGCAAACGAAGCGGTCGCTGGCAGTTTTCCGGTTGGGAAATCGTGGATCTGGCAGAGTTCAAGGTGCGGCTGAAGGCCGAGTTCCAGGGGAGCAATCGCGACATGTATCGCAAGGAGGCGGTCGTCGCGTCCGGCACAGCGGCAGAGGAATAGACATTGCCGATATCGGTGCTGGAACGTAACTGTACGCGTCATGCTCGCTGAAGCACCGCCGGCGCTGGAATTCGACACGATCGACGAGGTCGTGCGCGATCTCGCGCAAGGGCGGATGGTGATCGTCACCGACGACGAAGATCGCGAAAACGAAGGCGATCTCGTGATGGCAGCGGAGAAAGCCACGCCCGAAGCGATCAATTTCATGGCGATGCACGGCCGCGGCCTGATCTGCGTGCCGGTCTCAAACGAACGCGCGGAGCAGCTCGGGCTGCAGCGCATGGTGGCGCAGAACCGCGAGATGTATCGAACCGATTTCACCGTGTCGGTCGATGCGGCGCACGGTGTCACCACCGGGATCAGCGCCCACGATCGTGCGGCTACTATTCAGACGATCGCGAACCCGAAGTCGGTGCCGGAGGATCTGGTGCAACCGGGACACATCTTCCCCTTACGCGCCAAAGAAGGTGGCGTGCTGCGCCGCGCCGGCCACACCGAGGCGGCCGTCGACCTCGCGCGGCTCGCCGGTTTGCAACCAGCTGGAGTGCTCTGCGAAATCCTGCACGATGACGGCACGATGGCGCGGCTGCCGGAGTTGATGGAATTCCGGAAGAAGCACAACCTCCGCGTCTGCACCATCCAGAGCCTCATCGCCTACCGCCGCATGCGCGAGAAACTGGTCGAGCGCGAGCAGGTGGTGCAGCTCCCCACCGAGTACGGCGATTTCATGCTGCACCTTTACCGGTCGAAGGTAGATGGCGCCCACCACCTCGCTCTCGTGAAAGGCACCATCTCCAGCGACCAGCCCGTGTTGGTGCGCGTGCATAGCGAATGCCTCACCGGTGATGTGTTTGGCTCGCGGCGCTGCGATTGTGGAAATCAACTGCACGCCGCTCTGCAGCAAATCTCCGAGGAAGGCAACGGCGTCTTGATTTACATGCGGCAGGAAGGCCGCGGCATCGGATTGGCGGCGAAGATTCACGCCTACAAACTGCAGGAGGAAGGTCTCGATACGGTCGAGGCAAACGTGAAGCTCGGCTTCGGCAGCGACCTGCGCGATTACGGTCTCGGCGCGCAGATTTTGTTCGATCTCGGCGTGCGGCAATTCCGTTTCCTCACCAACAATCCGAAAAAAGTCGTAGGCCTCGAGGGTTATGGAATCCAAATGGTCGAGCAGGTGCCGATCCGCAGCGAATCAAACCCGCACAACGCGCGCTATCTCGAGACCAAGAAGCTGAAGATGGGGCATTCGTTGTAGTGAGAAGTGAAAGGTGAGATGTGAGAGGCTGCGGCGCCCTCCGTTTTCACCTCTCACTTCTCACGTCTCACTAATCACCTCGGCAATGTCCACACTCCTCCCGCCGCGCCCGCGCCAGATCATCGGCAGCAAGCGCTACTTCCCGATCGTCGCGAGCCAGTTCAATCCGGAATACGTGCAGGGGCTGGTCAATCACGCCACCGAAGAGCTGCGCGCGCTCGCGCCTTCCGCGACCGTGACATTGCACCAGGCGCCGGGCGCTTTTGAGATTCCTGTCGTCGTGCGCGAAATCGCTCGTCAGCGCAAAGCGCACGCCATCCTCGCGATCGGGGTGATCTTGAAAGGCAGCACCACGCACGCCGAACATCTCAGCCATTCCGTGACCAACGCTCTCCAGCAGATCGCGATCGAGTATGGTGTTCCCGTGATCAATGCCGTTTTAAGTGTCGAAAATGAGGAGCAGGCGCACGAGCGTTGCCTTGGAAAGAGGATCAATCGCGGTATCGAAGCCGCGCGCGCCGCAGTCCAGATTTCCAGCGTGATGGACGAGCTGCGCGCGAACTAATCGGGTATGGGCAAAAGACGAATGGCGCGGCTCGCGGCGGTGCAGTTTCATTTTTGGCGCGATCTGCAGGGCGGCGGCGCGCCGGAAAAAATGGAGGAGTTTTGGGAGTTCTGTCCCGCGAAGCCGAACGTGCGCGCCTTTGCGCAGCCGCTGATCGACGGGATGGTCGCCCATCTGCCGGAGATCGACGAGAGGATCGCGCGCTACTGCGATAACTATGAGTTTCGTCGCATCGCACCGGTGGATCGGAATGTTCTGCGGCTCGCGATTTTCGAAATGCTCTACCGTGAGGACATTCCACCGGTGGTGTCGATCAATGAAGCGATCGAGCTGGCGAAGTCGTTAGGCGGGAATGATTCGGGGCGGTTTGTGAATGGGATTCTGGATCGGGTGAAGGGTGATCTCTCGCGGCCCCTGCGCGAAGCGGCGGCACCGAAGCCGCAGGGCTCGGCGCCGGCAACCTAGGAACACAGGCATTTTGCCTGTGCGGCCAGCGGGCTTTTAGCCCGGTGTGTCCACCGCGACCGCAGAACCACCGGACAAAATGTCCGGTGGCCGCACAGGCAGAATGCCCGTGTTCCGTTTCTCTCGGACGGCGGTTGCGGCTCCTGCTGGTTGTCGTAGAGCGGCAGCAGGATTTGCACAAGGTGCATGGATTTTTAGACAGAATGAACAGAATTCACGGGATGAAGATGCTGGTTGCGCAGCCGCTCTGCTGGACCACAGAAATTCTGTTCATTTTGTTCATTCTGTCAGATCAAGACAGCGCCGGTAGCACGCGACCCGCGACCTCGCCGAACCCGACGCGATAGCCATCGCCCTGCGCCCATCCGGTGAGGGTGAGCCGGTCGCCATCTTCGAGCCACTTCCGCGTCTCACCGCCGGGGAGCGTGAGCGGGTTCGCCCCACGCCAGGTGAGCTCCAGCATGCAACCGCGAGAATCCTCCGTCGGCCCGCTGATGGTGCCACTCGCCAGCAGGTCGCCGGGTTGCAAGTTACAGCCGCTGATCGTGTGGTGGGCGAGTTGTTGCGCAATGCTCCAGTAGAGATGCCGGAAATTCGTGCGCGTGATCACGTGCGGCGTGTCGCCTTTCGACGTGGTGAGATGCGCTTCGAGTTGAATGTCGTAGGTGCTATCGTTCGGCGCGCGCAGGTACGGCAGCGGTTCCGGCTCCTGCGGCGGGAGGGGCTCCCGGAATGGCTCCAGCGCGTCCATTGTCACCACCCACGGTGAGATGCTGGTGCAGAAGTTTTTCGCGAGAAACGGGCCGAGCGGCTGGTATTCCCACGCCTGCACGTCGCGCGCGCTCCAGTCGTTCATCAGCACCATTCCGAAGATGTGTTCCGGGGCGCGGTCGATCGGCACCGGCTCGCCGAGTTTGTTTCCCGGGCCGATCAAGAAGGCCATCTCCAGCTCGTAATCGAGACTGCGAGAGGGGCCGAAGAGTGGCACCTCCGCGTCGGGCGGTTTGGTCTGGCCGTGCGGGCGGCGCACATCTGTGCCGCTGATGACGACCGAGCTGGCGCGGCCGTGATACCCCACCGGCAGCCATTTCCAATTGGGCATCAGCGCGTTCTCGGCGCCGCGCAGCATGGTGCCGACGTTATGGGAGTGGTGGTAGGAGGAGTAGAAATCGGTGTAATCACCGATGCGCGCCGGCAGCAGCATCTGCACGTCGGCCTGGCGGTGGAAAGCGCGCTGCCGCAGCTCGGAGTTGTCGCGCAGCTCTGCGCTTTCGGCGTTGAGCAGGTGCTGTAACGTTGCGCGCGTTTCCCGCCAGGCCAATTGGCCTAACGAGAGGAAGCGGTTCATCGAATCATCGCTGAAGACGCGCTCCTGTTCTCCGAAGTGTCCCTGCTCTTCCAGCACCGCGAGATCCAGCACCTGTCCGCCGATCGCCACCCCGACGCGAGCGGCACCACCACTTGCTGGTCGGAAGACGCCGTAGGGCAGGTTCTGGATCGGGAAATGTGAGTCGGGTGCGACTTCGATGAAGGAGCGGAGCGGTTTAGACATAGCTAAAGGAGCTGAAGGTGGCGCAGGTCTTCGCGCGGTTCGTCGAAGCTACAGCTTCCGAGAGAGGTGACCAACTCCCGCCTGGCGCGGATCCGCGCAGCGGAGATGGACCACTCGCGCCAACTGAAAGAGTCGTCGCTGAAGGAAAAGGAGCCAGGCTCCTCGTCATCGAGCATTGCGACGGTCTGCGCCTGATCCCAGCCATGCTCCGCCGCCAGCACACCGGCACCGAGGACATTGAGGAAACCGTGCATCTTCGTCTGCACACTTTCATGGAACTGGCGAACCGGGTGGTGCAACCCGGCAGTGAACTTGATCGGCACACGGTGGTGCGCTGCTGCGACGAGCGCAGCTGCGACCTCCCTGCTCGTGGGAAAGGCGTCGGCTGTGACGCCGCCCGTGCGCAATTTAAAGCCGAACGGGCGCAGCTCAGTGCTTTTGTTGTGGTCGCTGATCATGGTGATCGCCTGCTCGGCGTTCGCGGCAGGTGCTTCCCAGAAGGCCAGCAGCGGCCCGAGTGTTTCGCGAGCGCGCGCGAGAAGCGGAACGTCCGGATCTGGCGACAGCGGCATCTCCAGCTGCGTCACCGAGACGCGGCCGGCGTGCTTCTCGATGAGCGCGTGAATCCCCGCCACGGCCGAATTGACAGCATCGACAAACGCGCTGGCGTTCTCCGTCTTCGGGCCCAACGCGGAGACGTTCAGCGGGTGCCGCTCGTCGAACTGCGCCAGATGCTCAGCGGCGGCGTTGAATTGCCCCACTGGCAGAATAAACGCACCCAGCATCCACACATCCGGCGAGCGCACGTATTGCGCCTGATTCTGCAGCGCCGGCTCCAGGCTGAGACTCGCCGGCGGGAAAAGGCCGGCATAGTCGATCGACCGCTCAAGGAGAGCCCGGAGAGAGGCAGCAGGCATGAATGGCACTCAACGTCTCTGTGATGCGGTTCGTCAACTGGCGCGCGGAAGTTCGTGACAAGGGGCGCGAAGAGGGGCTGGCGCACTGGGCTCTAGTGCTCTGGCAGCCCTCTTCTGATGGGGACATCACGGCGATCTCTGACTCCCCTCGATGAGATCTGGCATGGCACGCCGGAGTTTTGCCTGGGCGAGCGGCTCTCGACAAGTGCCGGAGGCACGACGGAATGAAGCCCGGAGCGGCGCGCAGCAGAGCTCCGGGTCTGCGCCAATCTGGAGAACCCAACCCCCAGCGGGGGTGACGGAACGCACTCGACCACCATCTCACCCGCACGCGAGACACGCTCACCCATCGTTCCGTCGCCCCTTCCGGGGCTGGAGCACTTTCACGGCACCTGAC
>JACCZQ010000220.1 GCA_013695905.1 Chthoniobacterales bacterium | reverse complement strand
CACGATGCTGGCACGAGAAGTCGGTCGATATCAGCAGTTCGGTGCTTCCTCGAGCGGCTTTTTCGCGGAGGTTCTCCCACACCACGAGCTGCGGAACGTCTTTTCCTGCCGGGATTCCAATGGGTGAGGCTTTCTCCAGCTTCCGGATACCGAACGGCATCCGTCGAAACTGGGTGACCCCCTTCAGTTTCAGGTCAGGCTCGAGGGACGGGTGCAGTATCGACGAGAATGTTTCCCACACCGTGTCCCAACAGACATCATGCACCTCGGCCATCAGGCCAGCTTCTTGCTCGAGCCTCGCCAAACGCTCGGCAGGCTCCGCTTCATAAGGTGCATTCACCAGATGCTGGGTGGAGAACACGAAGTGGAACTGGACCGAGCGCCTTCCGCTAAAGACCGCCGTGCATCCGATGTAGTCCTTGAACCGGGACAACGCCTTATCAACCTGCGCAATGGGTACCTCGCTGGCCCGGCCCTTACGGGTCCAACCAAGGGACTCTTCAAACTCTTCAAGGCCCCCATCGAGCTCGATTGTCGCGATGATGAAACCGACGTTGGTCACCCGAAGAAGGGGAGCGAGTGCATCATGTTTATTGTAACTTGGACAATAGCCCGGCGGGATGAGCAGGCCGTTGGTGAAGAACTGAAGACCCTCGGGCAATCTGCTGATTCCGAGGGATGTCGCCCCCTTGTTCCGAAATGATCTCGCCCCCCTGTTCCGAGAATTAGTCGCCCCCTGATTGCGAGATATTGCCGCCCCCTGTTTCGGGGCGGTGGGCAGGGTCTGCTGGTGCGTTCACGTTCGCTTCTTTGGCTTGTCCGGAGGAGGAACCAGATGCCGGCGGAGAGAATGACCATGCGGCGTGTCCGCGAGATTTTGCGATACCGATTTGAAGACGGCCTTGGCCACAAGGCGATCTCGTACCGGGTGGGCGCGGCGCCCTCGACGGTGCGCGAGACGCTGCGACGCGCCGAGGTTGCCGAGCTGACGTGGCCGTTGGGCGATGAGATCTCCGACGCGGCTCTGGAAGCCACGCTCTACAGGGCCGCTGGCACGAAGACGGGCCACCGCCGAAGCGTCGAACCCGACTGGGCCTATGTCCATCGCGAACTCAAGCGCAAGCACGTGACGCTGCAGATCCTTTGGGACGAATATATCGAGCGTCACCCGGACGGCTATCGCTATAGCCGCTTCTGCGATCTTTACCGGGACTGGGCGGCAAGCCTGCCGGTGACGATGCGGCAGAACCATGCCGCGGGCGACAAGCTGTTCGTCGATTATGCGGGCGACACGGTGACGGTGGTCGTCGATCGGCTGACCGGCAAGACAAGACAGGCGCATCTCTTCGTGGCAGTGCTTGGCGCGTCGAGCCTGTCCTATGCGGCGGCGCGCTGGAGCGAGACGCTGGCGGACTGGATCGGCTGCCATGTCCATGCGCTGGAGGCATTCGGCGGCGCGCCGGCGCTGTTTGTTCCCGACAATGCAAAGGTCGCGGTGATCAAGGCCTGCCGCTACGATCCGCAGGTCAACCGCAGCTACGCAGCGATGGCGGCGCATTATGACAGCGCGGTGCTGCCGACCCGACCGCGGCGACCGCGCGACAAGGCGAAGGTCGAGGCGGCGGTGCTGATTGTCGAGCGCTGGCTCCTCGGCCGCCTACGCCACCGCGTCTTTTACAGCCTGGCCGACGTCAACGCCGCGATCGGCGAACTGCTCGTCGATCTGAACGAGCGCCGGATATTGCGCCGGGTCGGCCGGACGCGGCGCCAGCTGTTCGAGGAGATCGATCGTCCGGCGCTGCGCCCGCTTCCGATCGAACGCTACGTCTTCGCCGAATGGCGGATGCGCCGGGCGGGGCTCGATTACCATGTCGAGATCGAGCGCCATTATTACTCGGTGCCGTATCGCTTCGCTCGTGAGCCGATCGAGGCGCGCATTACCGCAAGCACCGTCGAGCTGTTCCGCAAGGGAGAGCGGATCGCCGCCCACATGCGCTGCAGCGGCAATGGCAGGCATACGACGCTCCCGGAGCATATGCCTTCCTCGCACCGGCGCTTCGCCGACTGGACGATCGAGCGGATCACTCGCGAGGCCTCCGCGATCGGTCCGAACGCGGCGCTGTTGTGCGAGCGCATTCTCGCCGATCGCCCGCATCCCGAGCAAGGATTCCGCGCCTGCCTAGGCATCATCCGCCTGGTCAAAGGCTTCGGCCGGGAGCGAGTCAACGCGGCCTGTGGCCGTGCGCTCGAGATCGGCGCCCGGACCTACGGCTCGGTCCGATCGATCCTCGACAACTGCCTCGACCAGACGTCGGCGCCGCGGCCGGCGTCACGAGATCCCATCGACCACCCCAACATCCGGGGTTCACGCTATTACCACTGAAGGAGACTGACATGCTTGCACACCCCACCCTCGACCGGCTGAATGCAATGGGCCTGACCGGCATGGCCAAGGCATTCGACGAACTTGCCGCCAATGCCGAGGCCGAACCGCTGTCCCATGCCGAGTGGCTCGGCCTGCTGCTCGAACGTGAATGGAGCTGGCGCCATGACCGAAAGCTCGCCGCGCGCCTCCGCTTCGCCAAGCTGCGTCACCAGGCGGCGCCCGAGGATATCGATTATCGCAGCGAGCGCGGCCTCGACCGCGCGCTGTTCCTCAAACTCGTCGCCGGCGACTGGATCGACGCCCATGACAATCTGGCCATCTGCGGGCCGGCCGGCGTCGGCAAGAGTTGGCTCGCCTGCGCCCTGGGTCACAAAGCCTGCCGGGATGACCGGTCGGTTCTCTATCAGCGCGTTCCAAGGCTGTTCGCCAACCTGGTGCTGGCCCGGGGCGACGGACGCTATGCGCGTCTGCAACGCACGCTCGGCAATGTCCAGTTGCTGATCCTCGATGATTGGGGACTTGAGCCGCTCGACGATCAGGCCCGCCACGATCTCCTCGAAATCCTCGAAGACCGATACGGTCGCCGGTCAACCGTCATCACCAGCCAGTTGCCCGTGTCGGCATGGCATGAAGTGATCGGAAATCCGACCTACGCCGACGCCATCCTCGACAGGCTCGTGCACAATGCCCATCGCATCGACCTCACGGGCGAAAGCATGCGCCGAAACCAGCAGCGGAAAGCTTGACACAGAAGGTGACCGAAACGACAACAATCATTGCCAGCAAGACCCCGGCCCAACGGGGGCGACATCATGTCGGAATCCGGGGGCGGCATCATCTTGGAATGAGGGGGCGGCTTCGTCGGAATCGGCATCGTGATCGGCCAGACTTGTTCATGTCGCTCGATAAAGGCGTATCTCACCGCGACTCCCTCGCAAAATACGCCACCGCTTTTTTTAGAATATCGCGCTCCATGCGCGTCTTCGCCAGATCGGCCTTCAGC
>JACCZQ010000217.1 GCA_013695905.1 Chthoniobacterales bacterium | reverse complement strand
CAAGCACACCGTCCGGCGGGCACGGCGATCAAGCCTTTTGTTTACGCGGCTGCCTTCGAGAAGGGGCTGTTCCCAGGCACGGTCATCGAAGACTCCGCGCTCGATAATCGCGTCGTCATGATCGGCGGCACGACGGGCATCCTCGGCGAGTGGGGCCCGGAGCGCGCCGATAACCGATACGAAGGGCCGATCACCGCCCGCCAGGCGCTCGCGAAATCGAAGAACGGCGCCACCGTCCGTCTCGGCATGCAGGCGGGTGTGGAAGCGGTCCTGGAACTGGCGAAGACGGCCGGCATCGCTTCGCCGCTGCGCCCCTATCCGGCGACGTTCCTCGGCAGCAGCGAAGTCACCGTCGCGGAGCTGGCGCTGGCCTACACCACCTTCCCGAATGGCGGGTGGCGGCCCGCTCAGCCGTTCATCCTTGACCGCATCGAGGAGAAGGATGGCACGGTTGTCTGGCAGGCGCCGAAACGCGGCGGCCGCACCACAGTGGTGCCGCCGGAGATCGCCTACGAGGTGCATTCGGTGCTGGTGGATGCGCTCGAATCCGGCACCGGTTCCGCCGCGCGGGAGCGGCTCGGGTTGCAACAATTTCCGGCCGCCGGCAAGACGGGAACGGCCTATGACTTTACCGAGGCGCTTTTCGCCGGCTACGACAGCGCGATTACCGTGGCGGTGCGGGCGGGGTTCGATAAGCCGAAGAAGATTTACCGCGGCGCGTTCGGCAGTGCAGTGGTGCTGCCGATCTGGGTGGATGTGATGAACGCCTCGGTGGCTCGTTATCCGCCTAAGGAGATCCCGCAGCCGAAAGGCATCGTGAAGGTGGAGATTTGCGCCCGGTCGGGCGGCCTGGCGACGGACAAGTGCTTCGACAAACCCAAAGGCGGTGGCAAGGGTGAACGCACGAGCTACCACGAGATCGCGACCAAGGAACAGATCCCGACCGACCCCTGCAGCGTGCATGGTGACGCGAGCATGCGCATCGCGCGCGACCTGCCGGATGCAGGTGTGCCGCGCGCCGAGCTGGCGGTGGACACCTCGAATGTGCGGCCGGTGGCGGTCCGCGGCCCCACGGTGCTGGCGAGCAAGGATCCTTATAATGCGGTGAGATCCACGGTGCGCCCGCCGAAGCCGAAAACCGCACCGGCGGAAGAAACGAAAGACGATCCGCCAATTGCGACAATTCCCATCACCGAAGATGTCCCCGCAGGGACGCCGGCGTTGACCGAGCCGATGCAGGAGGAGCCAATCCTGCGCGCGGAACCGGTCACTCCGCAGACGACGCCGGAGGAGGTGGAGCCGGTGGAGGTGAGACGCGCCGAACCTGTCCGGCGCGCGCCGCCGGTGAGACCGTCCGGCACTCCGGCGATCCGGCGGGCTCAGCCGGTGCAGCCGTCGGACAACGACGAGGAGGACTATTAAGATGGCTGGTGCTGGTATCAAACTGTCGGTGCTGAACCCGTTGGGACGCGATGCGGAGCAGGATTTTTCTGGCTCCTCCGAGCCTGCATCGGCCGCACATGCGCCGGTGAATTTCCACGCTTATGCGGCTTGCACCGGCGGCACGTTTTTTCGTGATCCGGCGCGCGCGGCGGCCGCGGGCGGTCCGGTGTTACTCCTTCTGCGCGGCGACTTCCGTGCCGCGGAACGGGCGCTGCGCACGGTGAAAGCGGCGGGGCGGCAAGTGGCGGTCTCGTTGAAAGAAACCGGGCTGCATCAGATCGCGACGCAGCTGGAGGATGAGAAGCGCCTCGCGCGGTTCATGCAAATCGTCACGGCGGCCGATGGCTGTATCGCGCCCACGCCGGAAGCGGCCGATCTCTACCGCGACGTGCGCCGCGGCGAGGAGCGGGTGGCGTTTATCCCCACGCCCTATCCGGTGCACGATGCGCAGTGGGATTTCTCGCGGCCGGTGGAGCATCGGCACGGGATTTTCGTGGGCACGCGCGAGTGGGATGTGCCGACGCGGAACCACGCGGCGGCGCTGTTCGCGGCGCGCCAGATCAGCGATGAAACGGGAGCGCGGGTGACGGTTTATAATTGCGATGGCCGCAAGGGTGAGCGGCTCCTGGAGCAGGTGGGATTCCGGCCGAATCGGCTGCGCGTGATGAAGAAGGGCAGCTATGCGGACTACCTGCGCATTCTGGCGGAGCACAAGCTGGTGCTGCAGATGGACACGAGCTTCGTGCCGGGGCAAGTGGCAGGGGATGCGTTGCTCTGCCGGGTGCCGTGCGTCGGCGGGAATGGTGCGATCGATCGGCTGGGGCATTCCGGCACTTGTGGTGCGGGGCGTTTCGGTGCGGAGCTGGTGCAGATGGCGGCGCGGCTGCTGGTGGATGCGGAGTTCTACGCGCACACGGTGGCGGAGTCGCAGCGGAATGCGGTGGAGCGGTTGTCGTTCAGCGGAGTGGCGGGGCAGCTGCGGGAGTTTTTCAGTCGTTAGGCGGCGGGGTCTCCTGGTTACCGCATCTCGCGGTGGACGTGCTTCTTTGTCATGTCGAGCGAAGTGGAGACATCTCTTAAAGCCTTCCGGCACTCAGCGCGGCAGAAGCAGAAGGACGTAAGAGATTCCTCCACTTCGGTCGGAATGACAGTTTCGGAAGCGGAAGGTGAGATAAGGACGCGTCACGTGCGACGGACGGTCTCCAGATAATGGCTTTCCAGCCGCCTCACCTGCGCGCTTTGCTCGAATTTCTCAGCGACTGCTTCCGCTCCGTTCCTCGCTAATGCGGTGAGCTGCACCTGCTCGTTCATGAGGCGGAGGAGCTCTCGCGCGAGCGCGTCGGCGTCGCGTTCCGGCACGAGGATTCCGCTGGTGCCGTGTTCCAC
>JACCZQ010000211.1 GCA_013695905.1 Chthoniobacterales bacterium | reverse complement strand
GAGCTGGACAATGGTCGAGCTGTCCGGATTCTTCGGCGCTTCGACCGGAGTGGAATCCGTCACGATGCTCATGATGCGCTTCCGCGTCTCCTTCTCCTCGCCGAAGATGTCGATCGTGTTGCCGTAGCTTTTGCTCATTTTCTGGCCGTCGATGCCTGGCACTGTCTCGGTCGCAGGTTGGATTCGCGGCTCGGGGAGCTTCAAGACTTCGCCGTATGCTTCGTTGAGGCGGGTGGCGATGTCGCGGGTGATTTCGATGTGTTGCTTTTGATCCTTCCCGACGGGGACGACATCGCTGTCGTAGATGAGAATGTCGGCTGCCATCAGGACGGGGTAGGTGAACAATCCCGCGTTGGCGGCGACGCCGCGCGCGACTTTGTCTTTATAGGAGTGCGCCAGTTCCAGGCGCGACACCGGGGTGACGGTGCCAAGGATCCACGCCAGCTCGGTGACCTGCGGCACATCGGACTGGAGGAACAGGGCGGCGCGTTCGGGATCAAGCCCGCACGCGAGAAAATCGAGCGCGACGCGGCGGCTGTTCTCTTGCATCGCCTTGGCGTTCTGCAGGCTGGTGAGCGCGTGGTAGTCGGCGACGAAGTAGAATGCCTCCCCCTCCGCCTGCAGCGCGATCGCCGGCCGCATCATGCCGAAGTAATTCCCGATGTGCAGAACGCCACTGGGTTGGATGCCGGAGAGGATGCGCATGGGGAGCTTTACACTGGCGCTCCTTCGGGCGCGAGTTGGCCGTTTGTTCTCAAGACGCGGAGCTGAGCGATGATGTTGGCCCAATAGACGCGATCCGCCAGCTGTAACCGGCTCATGGTTGCGGCCATCCATTGGTTCGCACTCTCCAGAACTTCGGAGGGGACCTCCTCCACGTGCCGGCCGGCGAATTGCGTGAGCGCGGGCGGCAGGGTGGCGGGAGTCGCGTCGATCCAGGTGGGATATTTTTCGTTGAAACTGAAGAACGCTTCCAGGGTAAAGAGATTCGAGGTCGCCCACGCCAGCGTCTCGGCCGAGGGTTCGGCTTCCCCGAGGATTCGAAGCGTGAGCGCGCTGATGATTGGGTAGTCGGCCGGCCGCTGCGTTTTCTTAATCTCGATGAGATCGCGAAGGTCGACGGTTGGAAGCGTGCCCCAGTCGGTGGTGAAGGGACGGCTGTCGTGCCAGGCGGAGGAGAATTCCCGAGTGCGGGGGGGACGCCCTATCACGTCGAGAAACACCGGAGCGCTGGCAGTGGCCTCGAGTAAAAAATGAAAGCCGTGCCCGGCCTCGAGATGAGCTGGTTCGAGCGGCGGGGTGAGTTTGTAATAATGCGCGCCCGACTCCCGCAGGGCAGCGCGAAACCGCTCCACGTTCCCCGGTTCCGGCGCGAGCCAGAGATCAATGTCTTCAGAAAAGGTCGCCGCTCCATAAAGCACGGTCGCCTGACCATTGATGAGCAGATAGGCGACCTCGTGCGCCTCAAGGTTTCGGAAAAAGCTTGCGATCATGGACGGCGCGGAGATCGGGCAAACGCTGGCGCAGGGCCCACGATCGGCGCAAACGCTCGGCGGGCGTCAGCTTCTGCCAGGCGGAATGTTTAAACGGAGCGAGCGCTTCCTCGGTCGAGAAATGAGGCGTGGCGGGCGGGCGCTTTACCATGGCTATGCATGCGCGACGGAGTGCGAGAAAGCAAGTAGCCGCCGCCGGTCGAATCGCTGAGCAGGCTCGCGCCGCGGAGCCGTCCCGCGACGAGCGAGAAGAGGTCAGGGCGCGCGCGCCGGTGGGGGAGATTGCGCCGCCGGCAGGAACGAGAGAATCGCAGCAGCACTCGTTAGGCTGACGATCACCACGTACTGGGCCGGGCTCGCGCCGCTGATTTTCCCGGCGACGATGGCGAAGAGGGTGAGCGCGACGTTGGCGGCGCGGCAGACCATCCGGAGACCGGGAGCGGAGTGGCCGTAGGCGCGCTGGAGGAGGTTCAGCGCGCCGACCAGCACCATGGCCAACCCGGAGCCGACGAACCACAGCCGAAAAAGCGGCGTGGCGGCGGGGAGCTGCGTGGTGGCGATCATGTGCAACGTCCCGAGAGAGACGACGGCCCAGCCGGCCGTGCCGTAGAGGCGGTGCCATACGTGTGTCACGGTGCAGAGTTTACCGGATGGCGCCGAAATGGCGACACTCTGTTGCACGGCGGCGCGGGCAGAACACCGCCTCCCGCGGATTCGGCCCGGCGCTCCGCCTTTTGCGGCTTAAATCTTCTCGCAAACCGCCGCGTCGCCACGTAAATAGACGCCCACATGGCAGCCCCTTCCAAACCGGTCTCCGTGGTCACGGGTGGCGCCGGCTTTCTCGGGTCCCACCTGACGGACCGTCTCCTCGCCGAAGGGCACAAGGTGATCGCGATCGATAATCTTATCACCGGCAATCTCGCGAACATCGAACATCTCGCGGGGAACGAGGATTACCGGTTCGTGAAACACAACGTCTCCGATTTCATTTTCCTGCCGGAGGAGAAACTCGATTACGTCTTCCACTTCGCTTCACCGGCGAGCCCGATCGATTACCTGGAGCTGCCCATCCCGACGTTGAAGGTGGGGGCGCTCGGCACCCACAACACCCTCGGGCTCGCGAAGGCGAAGGGCGCAGCGTTTCTGCTCGCCTCGACGAGCGAGTGCTACGGCGATCCGCTCGTGCACCCGCAGACGGAGGATTACTGGGGCAACGTGAACCCGATCGGCCCGCGCGGTGTTTATGATGAGGCGAAGCGTTTCGCCGAGGCGATGACGATGGCGTACCACCGCTACCACGGGATGGACACGAAGATCGTGCGCATCTTTAATACCTATGGCCCGCGTATGCGGCTGCGCGATGGGCGGGTGGTGCCGGCGTTCATCGGCGAGGCGCTCACGGGGCAGCCGATCACCGTCTTCGGCGATGGCTCGCAGACGCGGTCGTTTTGCTACGTCTCCGATTTGATCGACGGCATCTTCCGTTTGTCGCAATCCGATTTCCACGAGCCGGTGAACATCGGCAACCCCCGCGAGATGACGATCAAGCAGTTCGCGGAAGAGATTCAGCGGATCATCGGGCCGGATTCGGAGATCGTGTACAAGCCCCTGCCGGTGGATGATCCAAAGGTGCGACAGCCGGATATCACGCGGGCGAGGAAGGTGCTCGGCTGGGAGCCGAAGGTCGAGTTCGAGGAAGGAATCATGAAGACGATCGAGTATTTCCGCGGCTGTGTGGAGCGGGGGATGCTCGGCGAGCGGGTGGAGGTGACAAAATGACAATGAAGAGTCTGTCTTTCGCCGTGGCCGGCCTGCTGGTGGCGCACGGAGTCATCGCGCAGGGACGTCCCGGCGCGGAGTTCGCCATCAACAAAATCTCGCGCAATCTCATCGCCACGCCGCAGTTCACCTACTCCGGGGCGCAGCAGCACACGACTAACCAGCGGGAGCGCTGGCTGGAGGTGGAGGTGGAGTTCGCCGCCGCCCCGGAATACACCGACGAGCTGACGCTGAAATATTTCATCCTCTTTAACGGCAAACTGCTGACCGGCGAAGTGACGCACGTGAATGTCGCCGCCGGCCGCGACAATCGCTCGGTCATGTACGTCTCGCCGAAGACGCTCAATCGTCTGATGGGGAACCGTCCGATCACCGCCAACTCGATTCAAAACATCGCGGTGCAACTCGTCCAGCAAGGCGCGGTCAAAGCGGAGCTGAGCCTGGAGCGCGGGCAGCCGCAGTGGTTCGCCGGAATGCCGCAGGTAGGCGGATTTGTCCTGAACAAGAACGAGACGCCTTTCGCTCCTCTCTACTGGGATCGCTACGAGCAGATCAAGACGCCCCGCTGATCGCCTTGCATGGCCGCTCCCGCGAGCATCCTCAGCCTTAACCTCGGCTCGCAAACCGTCGGCCTGGCCGAGTTCCGCGCCCAGGCAAACGGTGGGCTGGTGCTGGTGAGCTATCGCCTGCGGGAACTCCTCGCCGAGGCCGGCAACGAAGCCGCCCGCAACGCGCAGATCGCCGCTTCGTTGCGCGAGATGATGGGCGAGATGGGGCTGCAGGGCGGGGCCGTGAATTACTGCGTCGCGGCGCAGTCAGTCTTTGCGCGCTTCGTGAAGTTACCGGCCGTCGATGAAGAGAAGATCGAGCGGATTATCGCGTTTGAGGCGCAGCAGAACGTGCCGTTCCCGATCGAGGAAGTCGTCTGGGATTATCAACTCGTCGGCAGCGGCTCGGACGAGCAGCTCCAGGTGGTGCTGGTGGCGATCAAATCCGATCTGCTGGAGAACATCAACGAAGCGGTCGAGGAGACGGGGCTGAAAACCTCGGTCGTCGGCGTGGCGACGATGGAGCTCTACAATGCGTTCCGCTATAATTATAGCGAGCTGAGCGATTGCTCGGTGCTGGTCGATATCGGCGCGCGCACCACGAACCTGCTCTTCATCGAGCCGGGTAAAATTTTCTCCCGCAGCGTGCCGATCGGCGGCGGGACGATCTCGGCCGCCATCGCGAAGGAATTCGGCGAGCCGCTCGGAGCCGCGGAGTTCCGCAAGAAGCGGGACGGATTCGTCAGCCTGGGTGGCACGTATGCGGAGCCGTCCGACCCGGACGTGGCGCGGGTCTCGAAGATTGTGCGGAGCACGATGACGCGGCTGCACGCGGAGATCATGCGCTCCATCAGCCACTACCGCGCGCAACAGCAGGGGAGCGCACCGGCCCGCGTCTTCCTCTGCGGCGGGACCGCGAGCATGCCTTACATGCGCGAGTTTTTTCACGAGAAACTCCAGCTCCCAATCGAGTTTTTTCACCCGCTCCGGAATGTCGCCGTCGCCGAGACGGTGCAGACGGAGGAGGTGGCGCACTCCGCGCATCTGCTCGGTGAACTGGTGGGCCTGGCGCTGCGGAGCACCACCACCTGCCCGATGGAGTTGAACCTGCGACCGGCCAGCGTGGTGCGGGCGCATGAGCTGACCCGGCGGCGGCCGTTTTTCATGCTGGCAGCCGCCTGCTTCATACTCGGGCTGATGGGGTGGGGCGTTTATTATACGCGCGCCGCGGCGGTGGATCGGAGGGCGACGGAGCGGCTCACGGAAAAGGTGGACGCGATGCGGCAGGTGGCGGCGCAGATCGACAGCGTGCGGAAGCAGACGAACGCCCTCGACAGTGTCGCGACGCCGCTCATCGCCGCGGTCAATGACCGCAGCTTCTGGCCGGAGATTCTCGAAGACCTGAATGGGCGGCTGCCGAAAGAGCACATCTGGATCACGGAATTGATCGCCACCTCCGGCGGTCGACCGATCGGAGCCGGTGGCGACGCGCGTTCGACGCGCCTCGATGCGGTGGCGACGCCGACGCCGGCACCGACCCCGGCGACTCCGGGAGCGCGCCCGGCCGCCACACCGGCCGGCCCGGCCCTCGACGGCATCTTTGTGCGCGGCCTCTATTTATCCAATCCGCGACAGCAGGAGGTGGTGGTCGATTACTTCCGAAATCTCATCGACTCACCGCATTTCCAGATCGATCCGAACAACCAGGCGAAGGTAATCCGCCCTACCACACCGACGAATACGGAGTGGGCCTTCCCGTATGAGCTGCGGCTGGACCTGAAGAAGCCGAGGGCGCTCCCATGAACTGGTTTCAGCACAATCGCTTTCTCGGCACCTTCCTGGTGGTGTTCGGCGTCGTCACGATCGCGGCGCTGTGGTTTCTCTTCAGCGCGAAGAGTAGCTGGAACGAAGCGCGGGCGCGGTTCGAGCAAACAGCGATGGAGTTGAACCGGCTGGAGCGGCTGACGCCGTTCCCGAACGAGCCGAACCTCGTCAAAATGCGCGCGCAGACGGAGGATTACGCCGCTCGCGTCGATAAACTCAAGGAGGAGCTTAGGACCCGCAGCCTGCCGGTGCTGCCGATGGCGCCGAACGAGTTCCAGATGCGGCTGCGCCAGGCGATGCTTTCCGTGACCGAACGGGCGCAGGCAAATCGCGTGAAGCTGCCGGAGAATTTCTATCTTGGCTTCGACGAATTCGCGGCCGCACTGCCGGACACGGCGGCGGCGCCGCTCCTCGGGCAGCAACTCGCGCAGGTGGAGCTGCTCGTTGGCATTTTAATCGAGGCGCGGATCGAGGCGCTGACGTCACTCCGGCGCGTGCCCGCCCCGGTGGGGACTCCCACGCCGACGCCGCGCCGCGGCGCGCCCCGCCCAGCGGCCACGGCCGTCCC
>JACCZQ010000204.1 GCA_013695905.1 Chthoniobacterales bacterium | reverse complement strand
CGCATCACTTATCTGGGCGTCAACGGCTATCAACTCGAAGCGGGCGGGAACGCGCCCTCGGCACTACGTTGCTTTTGAGCAAATCGACCCGCGATGCGTTGGTGCATCCGCCGCCCCTGAAAGTGTTGCCGCCGCAGCTGGTGAAAGGGGTCGATGATCCGGTGGAGGTCTTTACCCTCGCGGCTTGAGCGGGCGTTCCCGCCACGCCGCGTAACCCGCCAGCAGACAGAGCAGCACCGTCGTTCCGGCAATCGCGCCGCCCGCCATCAGCCACCATGGCCGGAAGACCAGCGACAACTGTCCACGCGCTCCCGCCGGCAGCTCGACCATCGGCAGAAGGCTTCGATAGGAAGTAACCGCCAGCGGCTGGCCATCGAGTGACGCTCGATAACCGCGGAAGAACGGTCGCGAGAATGCCAGGAGGGCGGGTCGTTGACCCGCGGGAACAGCGACCTCCGCCACCACACGGTGGCGCGAGTCCTCCAGCACGCGCACGTCTGCAGCTGCAAACTCCCGCGCTGTTTCGTCGCGCTGGTGAAGCTTCATCGCCCCAGCGGGGGCCTTCGGGTTGAGCAGCTCCGCCTCGAGCCACGGCACCGGCCGAACCGTGGCGAACGGCGACCCGACACGGTGATAGACGCGTCCTTCTGCGTTCTGGAACGCGAGCGTCCATTCCTCCTCCGGCTGCGGCGCCAGCTCCATGCCGGCGTCAACTACGATGCCGTCCACGCCGATCCGGGCCAGTTCACCTTCCGGTCCTGCCTGCCAGTGCAGCAGGTAATCACTCATCCATTCCGGGATCTCTCCGTGAATCAGGAAGGCAAACTCCCGCGCCACACCCGCCGGCCGAATCGGGCTGTAGCCGTTCACGAACCGCACGCCGGCCCACATCGAGGTGCTGCCGGGCCGCACCACCGTGCCCATCGGCTCCGGTTGCTCCTCCATTCGGTAGGCGCCTTCCGGTGCCGGATGGACGCTCACGTAGAGCCGCTGCCGATCGAGCGGCGCCGGCTCGGTGAGATTTTGGTCGAGGTGGTAACGCGGCACACCGCGCACCGGATTGACGGCGAAGTAGGTCACCAGCAATGACACAAACGTCAACGCGGCGGGCGACCACCTGCGGACCAGTGCGAAACGTCCCGGCCACGCCTCCAGGCACGCCCACCACACCGCCACCGCCAGCAGCCACGGCAGCAACCTCCAGCCAAACGGCCCCGCCGCGCCCGCCACCCACATCGCCGCACCGGTGAGCGCCACCAGCACCACCGCGGCCAACCCAAAGCCCCTGCGCGAGGTGGTGGCGCTCCGCAGCGCTTCCGCAGCGCAGACCGCGAGGATGACGTGCAGAAACGGCAACCATCGGAAACTCCAGCGGAAGACGTTCGCGGTCGGCAACATCGAGGCGATCAGCACCACCACGAGCAGCGCCAGATCCCAGCGCATGCGCCCGACGAGTGCTCCTCGTTGCGTCATGATCCCCCAGAGCAGGGCCACCGGCGCCACGATTCCGCACGCCAGTTCTGTCGCAGTGTGCGGGTTCAGGCGCGTGGAAAAGTCGGCCCAGTTCACCGTCCAGGCCGGCAGGATAAATGCCGGCAACGCCGCCGGCGGCACCAGCCATTGCCAATGCGCAGAGCTCTCCTGCGCCTGCCGCACGGAGCCATGCAGAGAATCCACCAGCGCCAGCCACGCCGGGGCCGATAACCCGACGCCGAGCGCCATTCCCACCACCAGCGGCCACACCGCCCCGAGCGAGCGTCTCTCCACCACCGTCTGCACCGCCAGCCAGCCGGCGAGCAGCACCAGCATGATGACCGTGTAAGGAAACCCTCCCGCGATCAGCAGGTAAACAAACGGCGCGGGCCAGAGAAACCGAGAGCGGCCACGACGAGAATCCAGAGCCCGTTCGGATCCCCACCACGCCCACGGTAGCCACGCAAACGCCCCGAGCGCGCCGAACCAATCGATTGCTCCCCAGCAGACAATCCACCCATTCAGCGCCGCGATGAAGCCGATCATCAGCGCCAGCGGCGGCGAAAAATCCCGGCCCCGGCCTAACAAGTAGCCGCCCATCGCCAGCACGAACAAATGTGCGAGCGAGAGCGCCGCCGCCTGCTGCGCGAACGTGAGCGGGAATTGCCAGATCACCACCACCGCCGCGTTCACGAAAACGGAGAAGGTGCCGTATTGAAACTCGCCGGCGAGATTGCCGCAGACCCACGAGGAGGGGCTTAGCAACGGCAGCTGCCCTTCCGACCAGCTCCGCGCCACCTCGGCGAACACCGGCAGGATCGAGAGCTGGTAATCGTCGTTCCAAAACAGGTGCGGATCGCGCCAGAGCAGCGGCGCGAAAAACAGCAGCACCAGCGCGCCGCAGAAGAGCGCCCAGGCGAAGTCGGCGCGCGCGGAAATCCCCCGCCCTGCTTCGTCTTTCGCGGCCACGAAACGGTCTCTCGCGCCCCGCTACAGAACGACCGGTGTGCCCTCGGTCATCACCAGCACCTGCTTCTCGATCTTGTGCTCGCGCGCGCAGGCGAGCAGCCGCGCCGGCGGCTCATCGAGCGGCTCGTAGCCGAGGCGGAAACTCCCGTAGTGCATCGGCACCAGCGTCTTCGCTTTCAATTCCTGAAACGCCTGCACCGCCTGCTCCGGGTTCATGTGCACCTCGCGTCCGCTCGGCGGGTCGTAGGCGCCGATCGGCAGCAGCGCGACCTCGATATCGAAACGGTCGCCGATTTCGCGAAACCCGTCGAAGTAAGCACTATCGCCACAGTGAAAAATCGAACGCCCTTCCGCTTCAATGTGGAACCCGCCGAACCCGCGATGCGAATCGTGCAGCATCCGCGCACCCCAGTGGTGACACGGTGTCAGCGAGACACAGAGCGGCCCCAGCTCCACCCGCTGCCAATGATCCAGCTCGTGCACAATATCGAAGCCGAGATCGTGCACCAGATTCCCCACGCCGGTTGGGACGACGATCGGCTGATCGGACGCGATCTTCCGCAGCGTCCGGCGATCGAGATGATCGAAGTGCGCGTGCGTCACCAGCACAAAATCGATCGAGGGCAGGTGATGCAGATCGAACCCGGGCCGCTTCAGCCGCTTGATCACCTTCAGCCACATCGCCCAGTTCGGGTCGATGAGGACATTCACCTTGTGCGTCTGGATCAGGAACGAGGCGTGTCCGATCCAGGTGATGCAAATCTGCCCCGGCTCCACCTTCGGAAAGAGCGGCGGCTGACCACCCGCCGCCCGCTTCGTGAAGAACGACGGGATGAGAACGCTGGTGAGAAAATTGCGCTTGTGCCAGTCGGCGCTGGGGCGCAATCCGACGCGCGTCCCACCGTCCGGCGGAGTGCCGTTTTCATCCGCGCGGACGACATTCCTTTGGCTTTTTCTCGAGAAAGGAATCGGCACGTCCGCGAACCATATAAGCTCCGCGAAGTGAATCAACCTCGCCAGCCCGCCGGGCGTTGCAGAGGATCAGCTCTTCGGAAAATTCGGATCCGCCTTCACCTCGATGATTTGCGCGGTGTGGCGCTTGCCGTGGGCGCCGTTCAAGAGCAGCCACTGATACGCGTCCATCGTCTTCAGGAGTGGGTGCTCCTCGAAGTGGCTGCGCAGGTCCTCCTGCGTCTCGGCGAGGTAGGAAATCTCCTGCGCGCGCGTCTTTTGGAAATCCTGCACGATCGCCGCTGGCGTTTCCCACTTTCCGGTCGGCTGCAGCTGCTCTGGCGCCTGCACTTTGGTCGAGCGATCAGGAATGGCCTTGAGGATCATCTCATCCTTGCCGGCCGCCTCGGCGCGCTTCTCCGGGGTGGGCGGCGACTTCATCATTTTCCCGTTCACCATTTTCCAGATCCGGTCTTCCGTCAGCGCGATGTGCTCCGCGGTTTCGGCGATCGACCAGCGCTCGGGCGACGCCTTGAATTTCCACTGCGCTTCCGTCAATCCATCGACCGCGGTGACGAACTCCTGCTGCGTCTCCTTCAGGTAAGCGATGGCGCGGTCGCGTTCGTCTTTGGTTATGGTCTTCGACTCCTCTGCCGGAGTAGTTTGACCGAGGCACGTGGCGGCGAACGCGGCTACGACAAGCAATGGGAGGAAGGAAGTTTTCATGCCGCGAGCTTATCCAGAGTGGACCGCGTAAGGCAATCTCTCGCAGAAGAACAGGCGACAAGAGTGTCGCCTCTCCGGGAAACCGACCTCCACAAAACTTCATCCAGCGCTTTCCGTAGTTGAGGGAGTAATGGCGAGACTATCCGGCCGTAGACCACTCCTCGCCGCATGAGCGCGACGGAGCATTGGCCGCGTCAACCGTTCATCGGCCTCGGGCTCGCTGCAGTCGCAGGTATTCTGCTGGCGGATTTCATGCCGCTGCCGGAGCTGGGCTGGATCGCCGTCGCGAGTACAGCCATCGCCGCTCTCGTCCGCAAGAGCTCCGGGAGGACCGTCCTCTTCGTGGCCAGCAGCTTCTTCGCTCTCCACGCCACGCGGCAGACCGGTTCACCGGGAGTACAGCTGGCAGAATTCCTCGGCCACGAGCCGCTCGCGCTCGTCGCACGCGGCCAGGTGGTGAGCGGGCCGAAAATTTCGCCACGCGGAAGTGCCTCATTCCATCTCCGGCTCCGGGAAATCGAGCGCGACGGCACCCGCTCCCCGACGGATGCAAATCTATTTGTGCGCTGGGGCGGCGACGTCCAGTACGGCGACGAGTTGCAGCTGTTCGGCGTCGCGCAGCCCTTCTCGCCGCCGCGGAATCCGGGCGAGTTCGACATGCGACGCTACCTGGCGCGACGCGACGTGCATCACACGCTCGTCGTTCGGTACGCGGAGAACGGCCGCGTCCTGGCCCGCACCGGCGGCAACCCGATCATGCGTGCGGCGCAGGCGACCAGCGGCTGGATGCAGCAATCACTTTCCCGCGGGCTCGAGGATGCGCCGCACCTGCAGGCGCTAATCAGCGCGATGGTGCTGGGTTTGCGCGAAGCGACCCCCGACGAGATGGAAGAGAGCTTTCAGCAAACCGGCACCCTGCATCTCTTCGCCGTCTCCGGATTGCATGTCGGCATCATCGGATTCCTGCTCTGGATTATCCTCACCGTGGCGCGAGTGCCGCGGAAATGGGCCGCTGCGTTCATCATCCCGGCGCTCTTCTTCTACGCCGCCGTCACCGGCCTGAACACCTCCAGCGTCCGCGCCGCCATCATGGCGGCGGTGCTGCTCGGCGGCGTCTTCGCGGAGCGGAAGGTTTTTGCGGCGAACAGCGTCGCCGCCGCTGCCGTTCTCATTCTCGCGGCCGACACGAACCAACTCTTCGCCACCGGCTTCCAGCTCTCCTTCGCCGTCGTCATCACGATCGTGCTGATCGCAAATCCGCTGCGGGATTTCTTCGTCAGCTGGTGTGAACCGGATCCGTTTCTGCCGCGCGCCTTGCTCGGCCGGGTGCAGAAGCTCGGCCTCGGCGCGTGGGAGGCGATCACTCGTGGAGCATCTGTTTCGCTGGCCGCGTGGATTGGTTCCGTCCCGCTCATCCTGCCCTACTTTTACCTCGTCACACCCATCGCTCTTTTCGCCAACCTGCTCGTGGTGCCGATCGCATTTTGCGTCCTCGCCGTCGGCGTGATGTCCCTGCTTCTCACGCCACTGCTGCCGGCGCTCGCGCTGGTCCTGAACAACGCCAACTGGACGCTCGCCACCACCCTCCTCGCCGTCGTGGAACTCTTCGCGCGAGCACCTGCCGGCCACCTTTACCTCGAGCCGCGGCTGCCCGACCGCGCCACGTTCGAGCTGACGGTCCTCGATCTCGGCGCGGGCGCTGCTGTGCATGCGCGCACGCGAGGCAAAGATTGGCTGCTGGATTGCGGAGCGGAACGCGATTTCAAGTTCACCGTCCGCGCCTACTTGCGCTCCCGCGGCATCAATCGCCTCGACGGTCTGCTCCTCACCCACGGAGACTCCGCACACGTCGGTGGTGCTGTTCCCATTGCCCGCACCTTCCGCCCGCGCCTCGTCGTCGATAATGCCGCGCCCTCGCGTTCGCCGCTCCACCAGCGCTTCCTCGCCTACGCCAACGAGACACAACTCACCGTCCAGGCGCGCGCCGCGCCCGACGAGTTCCTGCTCTCGCGCGATGTCGCCGCGCGCGTCCTCTTCCCTCCACCGGGCTTTGCCGGCCGTGCCGCTGACGATCAAGCCATGGTCGTGCAGCTCATCATCGCCAACCAATGGCGGGTGCTGCTCGTCTCCGATATCGGAGAAGCTGCCGAGCGCATGCTGCTGGAGAGCAACGTGGATCTCGCCAGCCATGTCATGATCAAGGGCCAGCACCACACCGGCCCGCCCGGCACCGCTGAGTTCCTTCAGCGCGTTCGTCCGCAGCTCGTCGTCGCCGCCGTGCCCATTTATGCCGACCGCGGGCGTTTACTGGAAGATTGGGCGGAGATGGTCCGCGCGCAGGGCGTGCACCTCTTTCGCCAGGATCGCAGCGGCGCCGTCACTCTCCGCTTCCAGGAGCAGCGCTGGCAGGCAACCTCCTACATCACCTCCGAAACCTTCCGCAGCAGCACCCGGTGAACGGGGGACCCGAGCGCGCGAAACCGCTGCTCAAATGTCGTCACCGGCCAATCCGGCAGCTCCTCCATTTCTTCGAGCCCGGGCGTCCCGCCCAGCACCCGCTGCATCTGCCCGAAGTAATCCGCATCGTCGGTCGCCAGGTGCAACACGCCTCCGGGCTTCAGCGCGGACAACAGCCGGCGCAGAAATTCCTCCGTGAAAATGCGGCGGCAATGGTGACGCCGCTTCGGCCACGGATCTGGAAACAACAGGTGGCACACATCCACGGAAGCCGCCGGGAGCAACTCCGTCACGCCCGCGAGCAGCTCCACCCGCACAATCCTTGCATTCGTTAGACCGCGCGCGGCGATCCGGCGACACGCGCTCCGCACCCGCCCGATCATCCTCTCGCACCCGAGATAATTCCGCTCCAGGTGCCGCTCCGCCATGGCCGCAAGAAAGGAGCCATCGCCGCAGCCAAGGTCCACCTCCACCGGCGCAGTGCGTCCAAAGATTTCCGGGAAAGCGAGCGGCTGCAGCGGATCCGCGAGCGGCCATTCCACAGCCGCGGCGGCGGGTGACAATATCCGGCTTCTTCGCATGCGGCTGGAAGAATAGCTCCGCAGCCGAACTTGCAACCCGCAGCATCCGAAACGCCGCTCCTGTCGAATGAAACGCCGATCCTGCCGGTGCAGCCGTTCTACGCCGCGGAGGATTACCACCAGAAGTATTACGAGAAGAACCCCGGTCCGTAC
>JACCZQ010000196.1 GCA_013695905.1 Chthoniobacterales bacterium | reverse complement strand
GTCGTGGTGACTCCGCTGCTCTATTTCATGCTCGTGAAGAACGGCGCCTCGACGCTTTATGCCCTCACCTTGATCGCCGTCGTGTTGGGCGGTCTGGCGGTGCAGCTTTCCGTCGGCGTCCTGAGCGTGGTGCCACGGCTGCACTCGCGGCTCGGTCGTATTCAGCTCATCGACGTGACCGGCGCGGTGGTGCGGCTCGCCGCGATTCTCGCGCTGCTCCTCATCTTCATGAACGCGAGCGTTGCGATCGCGATCGGCTGCGGCGCGCTGCTGCTGCAGTACTGGATGCTGCGAAAATATGTGGCCGGAGTGGTAGACCTGCGCGCGCCCGAGAACGACGAAGACCGCGCCACCATCCGCGGCCTCGTCCGGAAGCAGGCGGCGAACGCCATCTTTTTTTGTGTGCAGGGGCAGATCACCGTTTTTCTCATCAGCTTCTTCGGGACACGCGCCGGTGCTGTCGCAGAAGTCGGCGCGCTCGGACGGCTCGCGATGATCTTCGCTGTCCTCGGCAATCTCCTCACCAACGTCTTCGCGCCCGCTTTCGCCCGCTGCCACGATCCCCGACGGCTGCGGTGGCAATATGCTGGCATCGTCGGAGCGGTCACCGCTTTCAGCCTGCTCCTCATCGCGAGCGCCGCGCTCTTCCCGCGGCCGTTCCTCTATGTGCTCGGGAGTCAATACATGCACCTCGAGCGCGAGCTGGTGCTGATGGTGGGGGCGGCAGTGGCGAGTGCGCTCACCGGCACCTTTTGGGCTCTGAACTCCGCGAAGGCGTGGGTCACCGGCGCCTGGCTTTACGTCCCGCTCACCCTCGCCACGCAGGCGGCGATGATTCCCTTTACCGATTTCACCACCGTCCGCGGGGTCTTGATCTTCGGCCTCATCTCCGCCGTGCCGAACCTCCTCCTGAACCTGGCGCTGAGCTACAACGGGTTCCGCAGTCTCCGCGCGGCCCGCGCCTGATCGGATGCCGAACTTCGGATACCACTTCGCGCGCGCGGAAGCTTCGGCCATCCGGAGCCTCTACCGCGCTGCGCTGCCGCAAATCATCCGGCGACGGAGCAATGTCCCCGCGGCCCTTCCGTTCGAAGTCTATTCCTACTCGGGCGAAATGGCGCTGCCCGAGCAAGTCGCCTCGATCCGGTCCCTGCTGCGGCACGCGGGGCGGCCGAGAAAGTTCACAGTTGTCTCTGATGGCAGCTACACCACGCGCAGCCTCGAGGTCCTCCGCGCCCTCGATGATAGCGTCACGGTCGCGCCTGCAAACGAGTGGCAGCCGCGCGACGTGCCGGAGGGAATTCGCAGCTATCTCGCGGCGCATCCCACTGGCCGGCAGCTCGCGTTGATCATGTCATTGCCCGCGGCCGGACCGGCTCTCTACCTCGACTCCGACGTGCTCTTCTTTCCCGGCGCGTCGATTCTCCGTTCCCTCGCCACCGCCGCGTCGGCGCTCTATCTTGCCGACTGCCAGGTCTCCGCGGACGAACGGCTCTTCCGCACCGCCACCGAGCGCGAAAATCCCGTGAACACCGGCGTGTTGTTCCTCACCGAAAAACTTGACTGGTCGTTAGGCATCGGCCGTTTTCTGGAACTCGACGGCGCGCCGAATTTCTTCACCAATCAGACGATCACCCACCTCGTGATGCACGCGAACAAGGCGCAGCCGTTCGACCGGCGGCAGTTCGTCCTGCAGCTGGACGATCAGTTCTCCTACGCCGATCGCTCCGCTGGCCCTGAGATCGTGCTGCGCCACTACGTGAACCCGGTGCGGCACAAATTCTGGACCGCCCTCCGCCGTTGATCATGGACGCGAAGCCGCTCCGCATCCTCATCATTGTCAATCTCCCGTGGGATGAGCGGCTGGGCGCCACCCGCGTCTGGATGGAGCTGGCCGGGCAATGGCGCGCCCGCGGTCACACCGTCGAGAAGTTCAGCCTCTCCGACGCCTATCCAGGGGTGCGGGCGGCGCGCGTCACCTTCGCGCTGCGCCAGCTCCGGTTCCTGCGGAAGGCCGCGAAGTTCGTCAGGCAGAACGGCCACCGCTTCGACGTGATCGATGCGTTGATTGGGACCCTCCCATACTCGAAGCAGGAGCTCGGCTTTCGCGGGATCATCGTTGCACGCTCCGTCGGTTTGTATCGGCTCTACGACCAGTTCGAGCAGAGCGTGCAGCAACGCTGGCCACGCCCGAAGCAGGGAAAGCTCATCGGCCGCCTGCTCTACAGCTTCCTTCGTCGCCGTTCGTTAGGCGCCTCCACCCGCGCGGTGCAGCAGGCCGACGCGATCAATGTTCCTAATGGAGAGGAAGCAGCCTCTTTGCGCGAAGACCTCGGCTGTCGGAAGCCGATCATCGTGCTGCCGTATGGCCTCACGGAGGCGCGGCAGCGCGCCTTCCGCGATAGGGCCGCTCCACCCGCGACACGAGTCGCGCAGAAGCGGATCTGCTTCATCGGCATGTGGAGCCCGCGCAAAGGTTCCTACGATTGGGGCCGCATCATCACAGCCGTGCGGCAGGAGGTGCCCGACGCGCGCTTCCGGTTTCTCGGCACCATGGTCGATGAACAAACGATCCGCACCGACCTTGGTGCAGCCGCCACCGGCGACATCGAGTTGATTTCCGATTACCAGCCGGACGAGTTGCCGGCGCTTCTGGCCGATTGCACCGTCGGCGCCTTCCCAAGCTACGTCGAAGGTTTCGGCCTCGCCGTCCTGGAGCAGCTCACCGCCGGGCTGCCGACGGTCGCGTATGATACGGCCGGTCCGCGCGACATGCTCCACGCGCGCTTGCCGGAGTCCCTGGTGCCCTCTGGCGATATCGACGGCTTCGCTGCGGCGCTGGTGCGTGTTCTGCGCCTCGAGGTGGAGGCATACCGTGCCTTATCGACGAGGAGCGCTGAAGTGGGCGCGACGTTTCGCTGGCCGGAGATCGCGGAGGCCACGCTCTCCGCTTACCAGCGCCTCGTGCGTCAGGCGGCCGATCCCATCGTCTTCGTGCAGCCGTTCAGCATCGGCTCCGCAGGTGGTGGCGCTCGCATCCTGCGCGCGCTGCTCGAGCAGGCGCCGATGGCGTGGCGCAGCATCTGTTCATCTCCCGATAACCCGCGGCCGTGGCCGAACGAGGAACACGTGCGCAGCCGCCCCTGGTGGGGACGCATCGAGCACACCCGACTTGCCGCCTGGCCGCAGATAACGACGCCGCTCTTCGCCCGTCGCTATCTTCGGCGGCTGAAGCAGTGTTGCGCACAACTAGGCGCACGGGCGATCCACGCGGTGCCGCACGCCGGTCTCGACTTTTCGGTCGCGCAATCGGTCGCGCGTGAGCTGTCGCTGCCGTTCTTTATCAGCCTGCACGATGATCTTGCCTACACCGCGTCTGATGGCGTGCCGGCGGACGCCCGCGAAGCGGCCATGCGGAGCGCGTGGTGCGAAGCGTCGGCGCGTTTTGTCATCTCAGACGCCCTCGGACAGGAGTATGGCCGCCGCTACGGCCACCGCGAGTTCCAAGTCGTCACCGACGGCCTGGTGCAGCTCACGCCCACCCGGACGGCCGCAGCGCCGGGAAACCTTCGCATCTATTTCATGGGTCTTTTTCACATGACGTATGAGCAGAATCTCCGCGCCTTTCTCGAAGGGGTGGCGCTCTTCGAGCGGGCGACTCCGACGGTGCAGGTGGACGTGACGCTGCGGTGCGAACATGTGCGCCCGCAGGTGTTTGCCGGCACCAGGCCGGCGACCGTTCTGCCCTTCGCGGACGAGGCGCAGGTGCAGCGCGACATGGCGCACGCGGATCTCCTCTACATGCCGATCCCGTTTGGCGAGGAGCACGAGAATTTCGCGCGCTACAGTCTCTCCACCAAGATGGTGACGTATCTCGGAAGCGGCCTGCCGATTTTGTATCACGGCCCCACCACGTCCGCTGCTTACCAATTGCTGGACCGGCACGGGGCGGCGGCGCTTTCCACGACGCTGGTGCCGGAGGAGATCGCGGCGCAGCTGCAGGAGCTGGACGCGGCGAGACGGCATGAGCTGGCGACCCGGGCGCTGGCGCTTGCGGAACGTGAGTTCATGCTGGAGGAGCAGACGCGGCGATTCTGGGGCACGATCTCGGGTTGCCTGACGAGGAGATGAACGAGCGGCCCTTTGTCATCATCACCACGCGGGTCCCGCCCTCCGCCTGCGGGATCGGTGCCTATAGTGTGCAGCTGCGACGGCATTGGCCGAAGGATCCGTCTGCGGTGGAGTTTCTCGTGGTGGATGGGGCGGCGGAGGCAGCGATCGCCCGCGAAGGGGACATCGCCACGCAGTTCAATGCCCGCGGCCGCCAGCTCGCGAAGGAACTGGAGCGGATCGGCCCCGCGGACGTGCTGCTCCACTACGCCGGGCGCGCCTATCAGCGCTTCGGTTGCCCGGCCTGGATGCCGACGGTGTTGGCGAACTGGAAGAAGAAGTTTCCGGCCGGGCGGCTCATGATTTTCTTCCACGAAATGCCGGGTGATCTGCCGATGACCTCGCGGCATTACTGGCTGGGTCAGCTGAACTCTCGCATCATCCGCCGGCTCTCGGGGGTCGCCGATGTGCTGGTGACGAATACCGAGCACCACGCCGCGCAGCTGCGAAAGATCTCGCGGCGCACGGATGTGCATCTGGTGCCGGTCGGCTCGAACATCGAGGTGGCCGCAGCGGCACCGCCGCCCGCGCGATCGGAAACGGAGTTCGTGCTTTTCGGGATGTCGTTTGGTCGATTGCAGACGTTGCAGTTGTTTGAGCGGCAGGTGCGGCAATGGCACACCGGGGGCCAGCTGACCCGACTGCACCTCATCGGGCCCGGAGGCGACCTCTTCTCGTCCCAGGCTAATGAGCTGATGGGGCGCTGGCAGATCGGCGGCGAAGTTGTCGTTAGGCACGGTCTCTTGCCTTCGTCCGAAGTGTCGCAGCTGCTCTCCTCGGCACGGTTCACACTCACGAACGTGAGCAGCGAGACGTGGGGGAAATCGACGACGCTGATGGCTTGTGCAGCGCATCGGTGTGCGGTGGTGATCAGCGCTGCCAGGCCGGAGACGCCGCCCTTGCGGCACGCCGTGCAGGCGGAGGAGGTGGGCAGGATTTCGCCGGCAGAGATCGACCGCCGGACGGCGGCGCTGACGGAGTGGTATCACACGAATGCCGATTGGCCGGTGATCGCCGCCCGGCTGGCGGCATTGTGGGAGCGGAATTGATGCAGGAGGTGGTGATCGTCACGCCGGAGCTGACGCCAGGAGGCGGCGGGGTGGGGGATTACACGCTGCGCGTGCTGGAGCAATGGGAGGGGCTGGTCGCGCCGGTGTTCCCGGAATCGCCGGTGGAGCTGCCGTCACAGGATGGGCGGCTGCTGGTGCAATACAGCGCGTATGGGTTCGATCGCTTCGGATATCCGCGGGGGCTGCTCCGTGCGCTGCGCGGTTGGAAACAGAACGGCGGCGGGCGGCTGGTGATAATGTTTCACGAGATTTGGAGTTTCGAGCCGTGGCTGAACAAGAACTGGATCGTGCAGGCGGCGCATCGGCGAGATCTGCGGAAGCTGTTGCGGCACGTGGACGCGATCTTCACCAGCACGGCGAGTCAGGCGGAGCATCTGCGTCGGCTTGCGTCGGGGGTGAAGGTGGAGGTGCTGCCGGTTGGTTCGAATGTGCGGGTGGTGCAGCCGCAGGAGTCTGCGCGACGGCGGGGAGCGGCCGTTTTGTTCGGGTTGCAAGGCTCGCGGGCGCGGGCGCTGCGGGCGCTGGGCGGCGAGTTGCAGGCGCTGGCCGCGGCCCAGAAGATCACCCGCCTAACGACTGCTGGCGGAGGTGGTGTGGACGAGGAGCGGGAAATTTTGCGGGAGCTGCGCTTCGCCGACGGATGGGTGCAGCGCGGGGCCTTGCCGGAGGCGGAGATCTCGGCGTTGCTGGCGGGGGCGAGCTTCGGGATTTCGGCGCAGGACGAACTCAGTATCACGAAATCGGGGACGTTCATGGCTTATGCGGCTCATGGGTTGAACATCGTTTCTCCAGCGGCGGGGCCTGCGCGTGCGGAGCCGCTTTGCTGGGCCACGCATCCACAGGAGTTGCGGCAGGGCATCAGCGACGCTGAACTCGCCGCCCGTGCCGCGCACCTGCGGGAGTGGCAGGAGCGCACATCTTCGTGGCCGCGCATTGCGGAGCGGTTCGCGCAGGCGCTACAGTTGCCCGCAGCATGAGCGCGAAGACCAAAGTGGTGATCGTCAGCCCCTGCCAGGGCGCCTACGGAGGGATAGAGGCGTTCGTGCTGGCGGTGGCGGAGGCGTTGCGGCGTGAGCCGGACTTCGAGGTGCGGATTTGTTTCAAGGAAGTGCAGGGGTTCACGCTCCAGCCAAACCTGAAGAAGATGCTCGCTGGCGAGCGGGTCATGTTTGTCGATCGCGGGTTCGATCGCGACCTGCGGGAGGCGATCGACTGGGCGGATGTGGTGCATCTGCAGAACGCGCCGCCGGATGTGACGTTCCTCACGAAGCTGGCGCGCAAGCCGCTGGTCATGACGATTCACAACTACAATGTGAACGAGCTCACGTTGCATCGGGTGCTGTGGCGGCTCAGCGCCGCATGGGCGACGGAGCGCTGGTATAATTCGCAATTCGTCTGGGACACCTGGGAGCCGAAACGCAAACGCGCCGGGAGCCGGAAAATCGCGACAACTTCAAAATTGCCGGAGGGCTGGACCCCGCCCGGGCAGCGGCGGGGGTTCGCCTTCATCGGCCGCTGGGTTGCGAACAAAGGCGTGGACACTTTGCTGGACGCGTATGCGATGGCGGAGATCGATCACGCCAAATGGCCGCTCGTTCTCATGGGTGACGGACCGCTGCGGACGCTGATCGAGTATGCGATCGACAAACGGCAGGTCAGCGGAGCCCGCGTCCTCGGGTTTGTCGATGAAGAGACGAAGCGCACCGAGATCCAGAACGCCCGCTGGATGGTGGTGCCGCCGAATACGCGCGAAGATTTCGGGCTCACGGCCGTGGAAGCGCGGCACCTTGGCGTGCCGTGCATCATCACGCGCGATGGCGGTTTACCCGAGGCCGGTGGGCGGCAGGCGCTCATCTGCGAACCCGACGATCCCGCCGCCCTCGCGAAGCTGCTGGAGCAGGCCGCCGCGATGGATGAGGCGGAGTACGCGCAGCGCGCCGAGCGCACCCGTGAGGAGTTAAAGACGGAACTCGAGCCAATCGAATTTTACGCCAGCGCCTTTCGGAGAATCGCCCGTGGCGAGCCAGCGAAGTAGCGGACGTCACAAGTTGTCATCGGAGGACGCTCCTGAAGGTTAGGTGGCCTATCAAGTCGGCCAAATCATCGCGTAAACTCCTGGCTCGGCCGGGAGCGCACCTCCCACTCTCGTCTCAATAGTGCAAACATAAATTCGCTCCCCCAAGAGTCCTTAAACCAGCGATGCTCGACGTAGTGAGCCTCCTGTCGGAAGCCTAACCGCTTGAACAAGGATGCAGCTGCTTGATTCCTGGCGTCGGTCACCGCAGAAACCCGATGCTTATCCAATGTCGTAAACACAAAATGGAGCAGGTAACCGAGCGCTTCTGTGGCATAGCCTCGACCCTGATAGCTCGGGGCAAGCGTGATGCCGAACTCCATCTGGCGCGAGTCGTCCAACCGACAGTGCAGTCCGCAATCGCCCACCATCCTCTCAGTCCCTCCCTCGACGAGGGCTAACTGAAACCATGTGCCCGGAACCCCCGGCTCCCTCTCGCGTTGATCTTCGATGAGGCGTGCGGCATCCTCCACCCCGAACGAATTCCAGGACTGATACCGCGCTACCTCTGGCAACGAACGATAGCTGACAAGTGAATCAGCATCGCCAGGTTCCAACCGGCGGAGGATAAGGCGCGGAGAACACAAAGGACGTGGGAAGAGTTGACTCATGACAAGACGGCGATCCGCCTAACGAGACACAAGAATGGAACCCGCGGGAAGCGGTGCGACAGAGACGGGAGCCCAAAGGGGGAGCTCACGGGAGTGAACGAAACAACAGCTACCGCGCCCCCTCTGTGCATGCCATGCAGCATAGACGCA
>JACCZQ010000175.1 GCA_013695905.1 Chthoniobacterales bacterium | reverse complement strand
TAAGCAGATCACGCAGGAGCTGACGGAGCAGCTTTGCAAGACGTTTATTACGCCGCTGGAGCGTGAGGACATCCAGGCGCTCTCCGTCGCTCTCTATAAGATCCCGAAGACGGTGGAAAAGATTGGGGAGCGGGTGCTGATCTGGCCCGGTGATCTGCGCGGGAAGAATTTCCAGCAGCACCTGAAACTGCTCGATGACGCGGCGGAGACGGTGCTCGCGATGGTGAAGGATCTCCGCAAAGGCACGGATGCGGCCACCGCGCGGGAGCGGAATGCGCGGCTGCAAACGATCGAGGGCGACGCGGACAAGCTGGAGCTGAGTCTGCTCCGCGAGCTCTACACGGGCGATTATGACGCGAAGGAGATCATCTTCCTGCGCGATTTGTATTCGCTCCTCGAGAAGGTGATCGACCGCTGCCGCGACGCGGGCAACATCATCCTGGAAGTGGTGCTGAAGTATTCCTGAGCCCGGCGGGCTGTCGCGGTATGTTGCTCTTTCTGTGTGTCGTCCTGGCGGCCATCGCCTTTGAATACATCAACGGCTTTCATGATGCGGCGAACGCCATCGCCACCGTCGTCTCGACGAAGGTCCTGACGCCGCGGCAGGCGATCGCACTCGCCGCGTTTTTCAATTTAACCGGCGCGCTTTCCGGCACGGCGGTGGCGTCGACCATCGGCCAGGGCCTGGTGGAGCCGGCCGCGATCACGATGATGACGGTGCTCGCCGGGTTGCTCGGCGCGATCGTGTGGAATCTGATCACGTGGTGGCTGGGCCTGCCGTCGAGCTCCAGTCACGCGTTGATCGGGGGCTTGTGTGGTGCGGCGATCGCGACCGCGGGGGGAAGCTGGAATGTGCTGCAATGGGGCACCGGTCTCTGGCCAAAGGTCATTCTGCCGATGCTGACCTCGCCGGTGATCGGCTTCATGGCGGCGGCGGTGCTGATGTTCGTGCTCCTGATCACGCTGCAGAAGGCGCGGCCGCATCTGGTGCAGAAATTCTTTGGGAAACTTCAGCTGCTGAGCGCCGCCTGGATGGCGCACAGCCACGGGTTGAATGACGCGCAAAAGACGATGGGTATCATCACGCTGGCGCTGTTCACCGGGACGCAAAGCGGGGTGTTTGCCGATCTGCCGCCGATGCTGGCATTTCTCGATACGCCCAGCTTCGTGGTGCCGAAGTGGGTGATTTTTCTCTGCGCGATCACGATGGCAGCGGGGACGGCGGCGGGCGGGTGGCGCATCATCCGCACGCTCGGGCACAAAATGGTGAAGCTGCAGCCGGTGCACGGTTTTGCCGCGGAGACGACGGCCGCGGTCATCATTCACGGGGCCAGTTCCGCTGGCATTCCGCTTTCCACGACGCATGTGATTACCACCTCCATCATGGGCGTGGGGGCGGCGAAGCGATTCAGCGGCGTGCGCTGGGGTGTCGTGGAGCGGATACTCTGGGCGTGGGTCTTCACACTCCCGGCGACGGGCTTGATCGGATACGTCGTCGCTCGCCTGGCGGCGGCTGGTCAGTGATCCAGCGGCGGTGGGATCAGAGCTTGATCTGCACCCACTCGTTGCGCTTGCGGGAGTCGTCCACCGCCTGCACCACGCGCATGTAGCGCATGCCGTCTTCGAAATCCGGATGCGGACGATTACGGCCTTTCGATTTCACGGCGGAGATGAAATCTTCCTCGACCGTCCACTCGCGCTCGAGTTCCGGAGTTAATTCCACCTCGTGCAGGTCACGATCGCCTTCTTTGCCGGCGTAGATTGTCTCCGTGCCGAAGTCGTAAGCCATCGTGCCGGAATCGCCATACACCTCCAGCCGATCGCCAGCCGACAGAGCATTGATGCCGCTGAACTCCAGCACCCCTTCCGCGCCGTTCTCGAAGGTGCAGAGCACCGTGAGCAGGTCGGGAATCAGCACTTCGTAGCCTTGCCGCACCTCCTGCAGCGTTTTGCCGCGTGCATAAACACCGGTGATGTTCCCCAGCCAGCGCTGCAGCACCTCCACGTAAATGCCGAGCGAGAGCACATTGAGCCCGCTGATCTCCACCCGCTGCCGCCAATGCGGCGGCGCCTCCGGGTTCAGATAGGCGCTCGTAAAACTCTGCAGCCGGATGTGGTGCGGCTCACCGAGATAATTTTCCGCGAGCAATTTCTTCACCACGAGATCGCCGCGGATGCCGAACGGCGGCGGACACAGCATCGTGACCAGCTCCGGGAAACGCCGAGCCGTGGCGAGCATCTCCTGCGCTTCGGCAAGATCCATCGACATGCGCGCCTGACAGAAGACGTGTTTGCCCGCTTCGAGCGCGGAGACGGTGACGGCCGAGTGCATATAAGGCGGTGTGCCGATCCAGACGATGTCGAGATCTTCCAGTGCGAGGAGGTCCGCCCAATTCGCCATCGGGAGAGCGTTCGGCAGGTTTTCATCGCAGAACTGCTGCGAGCTTTCGTAGGTGGAATTCGAGACCGCCACGATCTCCACCTCAGGGAGCTTCTTCAGCGCCGGCAGATGCCGTCTCCGCACAATGTCTCCGGCACCAACGATGCCTACTTTCAGCTTTTGATTATTCGCTCGAGCCATGATTTTTCTCCGTCTCTTCGCTGCGATAAAACGCATTTCAGCTGCCGTGAGCAAGCTTTGACCGCGCCGCCACCCGGGCGTTCAACTGCGGCCGAATGAGCGCTCCGGCCTGCAACGCGGCGCCGCTGAACCTTCGCTTGACCATTCCACCCAGGCGCGGCATCTTCCGCGACACTTTTCCAGAGGTAGTTATGTCAAAAGTTTGCAGCATTACAGGAGCCAAGGTCAGCCGCGGCAGCATCATTCACCGTCGTGGTATGGCCAAGAAGAAGGGCGGCGTGGGTCGTCACGTCACCAAAAACGTGCCCCGCACTTTCACGCCGAACCTGCACGAGCATCGCGTCTGGGTGCCGGAGCTGCGCAAATACGTTCGCGTCAAAGTCACCGCACGGGCGATGAAGACGATCAATAAGAACGGCGCCTACGCCACGCTGAAAAAAGCGGGGCTGATCAACGCTTAGTCCGCAGCGGCGCGCACAGTCGCGTCTGCTGGAACCCTGGAGGGAAACGCTCCTATCGTTTCCATCTCGCGCGTCCAGGCAAGGACGGAGCATTGCCCTCCAAAAAGGGGCGAGCCGTGGCAATGCCAGAGCTGCTAGGAAGGCGACGGCACTTGCTCGTCGGCCGCTTCTGTTGAGGGAGCTTCCGCTTTCTCCATCGGCTCGACGGACTGCTCGACCGACATTCCGATCTCTTCACGGGGCGCTGCGGGAGCTTCCGCGGCCGCTTCGTTCTCGACCCGGTCTGCTCTGGCGGGAGGAGTTGGTGCGACCTCGGTTGTCATTACTTCCCCCGCCTGCGGGTCCGTCGTGGCTGAGGGCGCTTCCTCTGTTGCCGCGGCCGGTTCCGCAGCCACAGCATCATCACTGGCGGCTGATGCTGTCGTCGCTTCTGCCGCTGCTCCGCCACTGGCCGCCGCTCCTGTCGTCACACCTTTCTGCTTCGCCTCACGCTGAGCTGCAGCTGGTTTGGGACGCGGCAGGTCGAGCGTGCCGTCGTTGAACTCGATGATGTAGCCTTCGCTCGCCAGCCAGCGGAGATCTGACGCCAGGCTCAGTTTGATCCGCTCCAGTTCCGCCTGCTCGGCACCGGCGGAGGCCAGCTTCTCCACCAGCTGCTTGCGATTTAACCCGGGCGCGTCGGAAAGCGCCTGCAGGATCGCGTTGATCGAAGAGGAGACACTCGTCCGCTCGTGCGCGAAAAGCTTCAGCCGCACCGGCGACACGAACAGCATCCCCTTGCGATGGCGGAAGATATTCAGCCCGGCGTTGCGCAATCCTCCGGCGAGTTCCGCCATCATCTTCGAGGGCGACCGAACTTCCGCCGACCACGCGTCTTCGATCACCCGCCCGAGCCCGCGATCCGGCAAACGCCGGCTCACCACGCCCCTGATGGTCATTTCCGGCGCGCTCTTTAACAGTGAGGGCAGATGCATCTGGCGAAAGTGCCGTTCCGCTTCCGCGACACTGCCGAACGTGACCGGTGGGTCCGTATCCTTGGCGACGTAGGTGGTGACGCTCCGCGCCTGCTCCTTCCACTGCTCCACCACCGCCGGATCGCTCACGATGTCGATCTGCCGCTGGTAATCCGGAAAGCTCATCCGCCGGCTGAACCGCTGTTCGTACAAACTGCGGAGCTGCGGCTGGTAGCTGTGGTGATTCGTCGGGCCCAGCAACGTCCCGCTCAGACGGCAGCGCGCGACATTCGTGAAGTTCCCCTTGATCGGCTCCGTCTGCGTCGTCTCGACCGTGTAGAAATCATCTTTCGCCGCAGCGAACGCACCGTTCTCCAAAACGCGCTGATCCGCGGCGACGGGTCCGTTCTCGCCGAGCTGGTGCAGCATGCCGCCTTCCGCACTCGTTAGGCGCACTTCATACCGTTCCGGCTTCTCGAGGAACAGGCGCGCCAGCGCAAAGACAGAATACGTGACCGTCGAAGACTTAATCTGCGCGATGACGCTCTCGAAGGCGCCGGCATGCGGCAGAAACCGCACCCCCACCTGCGGTAACGGCGGCGGCGCCTCGCGCGGCTGCTGGTGCTGCCGGGGAGCTTCACCTCCACGTCGCTCCGGACGTCGCTCCGGCCGCTGCCCATCACGCGGTTTCCGGTCGTCACGGCGCCCCTGTGGCCTTGGTCCACGTGGACGATCCTCCCGGCCCCGCTGCGGCCCGCGCCGTTCGCGGCCGAAGGGTTGCTCCTCCTCGCCGGAGTAGTTTGAATAATCAGGACCGCCCGCCGGTTCATTGACCCAGGCGGGCATCAATTTCAGGTCGAGCAGATCTGCTGGCGTGGTCGGCACGGACATCCCTTTCCCCATACGCGAACCCGCCACGATGTAAACCGCTCACGCTGGTTTCCCCACCCGGCGCAAGCTCCGAAATAAATGGAGCCCGCAGGCCTTCGGAGTTGACAAGGCTGCTAATTCATTTACTTGCCATTCCTGCCGGGACTGGTTTAAGGCTGCCCCGCGAAACGTAACCGAAGTTAGATATTTTTATGAGCGACAAACCGATCGAAGAAAAGGTTAAGGACATCATCGTCGAGCAACTCGGCGTGAACCCGGAGCAGGTCACCCCGACTGCTTCCTTCATCGAGGATCTCGGGGCGGATTCGCTCGATATCGTGGAACTGGTGATGGCGTTTGAAGAAGAATTTAACGTCGAAGTGCCGGACGAAGACGCGGAGAAGCTCCAGACCGTCGGCGACGTCACCAAGTACATCGAGGAAAAAGCCTCGAAGGGACAATAGCTGACCAGCGCGCGTCCATGAGACGCCGCATCGGTTTCGAAAACACGGCTTCGGCCGTGTTTTTTGTTTGGCGGGTTGCAGACTGCCACGCCTCGTCCAGACTGCGTTTTCCTCTCGGATGAACTTCGCTCTGTTCGAAAGCCCACTGTTCTACATCGGCGAGCATTATGTCTCGTTCCTGGGGCTTGTCGCCTTCATCGCGCTGTTCTCGGCCGGCCTCATCCTGGCGCGATTCGTCCAGAGCAGCATCATCCGGCGGCTCCTGAGCCGCTTTAAGCTCGACCCGAATTTCATCGCGGTCGTCACCATCATCCTCAGCCTCGCGTCGTTCGTCTTCTTCACGATCAGCGCGATCAACGCCGCGGGCATTCCGCTGCCCTGGAGCCAGCCGCTGCCGGGCATCAATCTCAGCCTGATTCAGATTTTCCTACTCGTGGGCATGCTGGTGGCGGTCTTCTGGATCTCCTCGCACACCAAGCGATTCCTTTTCAATCGCTTCCTCGCGCACAGCGGGCTGAACCGCTCCCTGCAGTACGCGCTCGCGCAGATC
>JACCZQ010000158.1 GCA_013695905.1 Chthoniobacterales bacterium | reverse complement strand
GTGGATTCCATGGCCGGCGTGGCGCAGGACACCCTCCGCTCCCGTGCTGAAGGCAGCGAGGCTTCTGCGTTCGGCATGCACCAGGCGGACGCTGGCAGCGATGCGTACGATCGCGACTTCGCGCTCAGCCTCCTTTCGCAGGAACAGGATGCCCTTTACGAGATCGACCAGGCCCTCAAGCGGGTGGAGCTCGGCACCTATGGCGTCTGCGAAATGTCGGGGAAACCGATCCCGCACGCCCGCCTCGAGGCGATCCCATTTGCCCGGTTCACCGTCGAACGCCAGTCGCAAATCGAGAAGCAGAACAAAGCCTCGCGCGTCCGGCAGTCCGTCACCTCCCTGTTCGGTCTCACCGATGACGAAGGTGGCGAAGGCGAGGAAGAAGAATCCAAGTCCGACGACAGCAAAGAATAGAAATTTATGCCGCAGGAAACCATCACCCTCGAATGCACCGAAGCGAAAGCTGAGGGAAAGCCCGCATCGCGCTACATGAGTTCGCGGAACAAGAAGAGCCCGCGCACCCCGAACCGGCTCGAGAAAAAGAAGTATAATCCTTTCCTGAAGCGGCATACATTGCATCGCGAAACCCGCTAACAAGTCATGCAACCGAAGACCGCCAAACGCCGCTCCGCTTTCCGCCGCGCCAACCGCACGATGCCGCGGCGCCGCATCGACATCGCCACCGAAGCGATTGATTACAAGAATCCCGATCTGCTGAAGAAGTTCGTCACCGAGAGCGGCAAGATTCTGCCTCGCCGGGTCACCGGAATGCCTGCGCACATGCACCGCAAAATCACGCGGGAAATCAAGCGCAGCCGTTCGGTGCTCCTGATGAAGTAGCGGCTCCGGCCGCTGCTCTCCTCGCGCAACGTCGCGCCCGCGACAGAACCGCCTTGCCTACGGCAACGGCGGAGGTTCGTCCGATGGCGGCGGATTCTCCTCTACCGGCGGCGGCTCCTGTTCCACCGTTTGCTCCATGGCCGGCGTGCCCTGCTCCAGCGGGAGCAATCCGGTCCACGCGTCGTATTCCGGTCCGAACTGCCGCAGAAACAGCAGCGTGTACGAATAATAGAAAGTGTAAAGCGGCAGCAGGATCACCGTCCCGATGTAAGGCAGCAGCGCGATGCAGCAGGTCACACAACTCACCAGACAAGTGGTGAGACCGCCCGCGACCAGCAGCACCACCGCGAACAGCAGGTAGAGAATAAACGGCACCGGATATTCGCCGATCAGGTTCACCACCTGGCGTAGCGCCGCCAGCGCGCTGCAGCGCTGGCGATACATCACTGGCGCGATGAACCAGGCGATCAACATCCAGATCACGCTCAGGACGATCACCACCGGCACCGCCGTGAGCAGGTAAACGATCTGCCAGATTCCAAAGCTAAACTCGCCGCCTTGGAAAAACGGGATGAGCAACGGCAGCGCGAGCAAGGCGAACAAGAGCAGCCAGATCACACCCGCCACGAGCATGAGCAGGAACAGACCGTTTCCCTCCCGGCGATACTCCCGCCACGGCTCTTCGATCGCGCCGCGGTTCCGCACCACACAATCGATGAACATGAAACGGCCCCGCGCGCCCAGCCACATGAAGAGGAGAATCACCACCAACACGACGATGCCGATCGCCACCATCAAGGCGACGAACAGCGGCGACGCGAATTGCTCAGCAACGCCGGTGGAATCCGCGGAGAACCATTTTCCTGTGAAATCGGGGCCACTCCAACCGCCGCTGAAGTTCAGGCGGGTGCCGTCGGCGAGCCCGGCCAGGAAGGCGGCGAAGCCAATCGTCAGCCACTTCGTCAGATCGAACGGCTGAAAGAGAACCAGCTTCGTGTAATCGAAGGCGGCGGTAAACGGCGCAAAGATCTCGATCCTGCGCGCTGTGGCATCCATGGGGGATATTTCAGCCGGGCCACGCGCCGGGAGCAAGCTTTCCCGCGCGTCGTGCAGCCGAAGAGGAGATAAACTGCAGCGTGCTGGAGGCTGCTACGCCAGAGCCTCACTCGGCTCCGGCTCCGGCTCCGGTTCCGGCTGCGGTTTGCGACGCCGCGGGCGGTGCGGTTCTCCGGCTGTCACGGTCTCGGCGGAGATGAAGCTGTAGATCGCCGGAATCACGAACAACGTCAGCATGGTCCCGAAGAACATCCCGCCGACCACCGCCACGCCTAACGAGACGCGGCTCTCCGAGCCCGCGCCGGAGGAAAGCGCCAGCGGCAGAATGCCGAGCACGGTCGAGAGCGCTGTCATCAGCACCGGACGGAACCGCGCTTCCGCGGCGCCCGCGACCGCATCGAGTTTCGAGTAGCCGGCGGCTTTTCGCTGGTTTGCAAATTCCACAATCAAGATGCCGTTCTTCGTCACCAGCCCGATGAGCATGATCAAGCCAATCTGGCTGAAGACGTTCATCGTCTGCCCGAAAATCCACATCGCGAGCAACGCGCCGGTCAGCGCCAGCGGCACCGTCAGCAGGATCGTGGCGGGATCGCGGAAGCTTTCGAATTGCGCCGCCAGCACCAGGAACACCAGCACCAGCGCGATCATGAAAACAAACGCCAGGCTGGAGCCGCTCTCCCGGAAATCGCGCGACAACCCCGCCAGATCCGTCCGAAAATCTTCGCCCAACCGCGCATCGGCGATCCGTTGCATCTCCGCGATTCCCTCGCCCAGCGTGACCCCCTCGGCCAGCTCCGCCGAGACCGTCGCGGCGATGTAGCGATTAAATCGGAAGAGCTGCGGCGGGTTCACCGTTTCCTTGAAAGTGACGAGATTATCGAGCCGCACCGCCTGCCGATCGGTGCCGGGTACAGTGAGCTGCCGCAGATCCGTCGAAGCCGCGCGATCCTCCCGCACGAGCTGCGCGATGACCTGATACTGCCGGCCTTCGCGCAGGAAAAATCCGAGGCGCTGCTCGCTCAGCGCGAGGTTGAGCGTCTGCGCGATATCGAGCGCGGACACGCCGAGCGCGTGCGCGCGCTCCCGTTGGAGCTCCACCTGCACTTCGGGTTTGTTGAAGAGGAGATTCACATCGACGCGACCAAACTTCGGGCTCGCTTCCGCGTCTTCCATGAATCCCGGCAGCTCTTCGCGCAGACGTTGCAAGGTCGGCGCCTGGAGAACGAATTGCACCGGGGCCGAGGCCCCGCCTTGCGAGAGCGTCTGCTCCTGGCTCACGATCACGCGCCCGCCCCCGAAGTTCCGCGTCAATTGGCTCATCTGCGCGGCGATCTCGCGCTGGGTGCGCTGCCGCTCGGACGCGTCGGTCAGCACGTGCCGCACGAAGCCCGAGTTAATCCCACCGCCGCCGCCAAACCCCGGCGAAGTCACCGTGACCGCTGCCGCCGTCTCCGGCACCTCGCGCAGGACCAGCTGCGTCAGCTCGTCCATCACCCGCGCCATGTAATCGAAGGTGGCGCCCTCCTGCGCCCGCACCATCATGCGCATGCCATTGCGGTCCTCCAGCGGCGCCAACTCCGAGGGCAGGCCACGGAAGAGCAGCGTCATCACCAGACCCGCCACGGCGACGATCGCGAGCGCCATCCAGCGGCGCCGCAGAAATCCCGCGAGTGCGCGGCTGTAGGTTTCGTTCACCCGCACGAAGATTTTTTCCGACCAATTGTAGAAGCGCCCGTGCTTATGGACCCGCAAGAGGCGCGTCGAAAGCATCGGCGTGAGCGTCAGCGCGACGAACGAGGAGATCGCCACCGCCGTGGCCAGCGCCACGCCGAACTCGCGCAGTAATTTTCCGGTAAACCCGCCCAGGAAAAGGATCGGCAGAAACACCGCGATCAACGCGAGAGTCGTCGCGATGACGGCGAAGAAGATCTCGTCCGTGCCGGTGCGGCCCGCCTCGTTCCGCTCCAGGCCATCCTCCATCTTCGAGAAGATGTTCTCCAGCACTACGATCGCGTCATCGACGACGAGGCCGATCGCCAGGACCATCGCGAGCAGCGTCAGCACGTTGATGCTGAAGCCCATCAGATAGAGCATGAAACAGGTGCCGATGAGGCTGATCGGGATCACGATCGCGGGGATAAATGTCGCCCGCCAATCGCGCAGGAAAACGAAGATGATCAGCACCACCAGGCCGACGGCGATGAGGATGGTCCGTCGCACTTCGCGGATGGAGGCGCGGATGAATTGCGTCGTGTCGAAACCGATCGCCAGCTCCAGGTCGGGCGGCAGGGTCGGCTTCAGCTGCTCGAGCCGGCGGTAGAATTCGTCGGTGATGGCGATCTGATTCGCCCCCGGCTGCGGTCGCAAGACCACCCCCACACTGGGGATGCCATCGCGCTTCAGAATGCTGCGCTCGTTTTCCGGGGCGAGCGCCGCCCGGCCGATGTCCTGCATGCGAATGGTGCGGACGTCCTGCTGCCGGATGACGACGTTGTTAAATTCCTCCGGCGTGGCGAGACGGCTCAGGGTGCGCACTGGCAGCTCCAGCGTATCGCCTTCCACGCGGCCGGCGGGCAGCTCCACGTTGGCGCGGTTTAGAGCGTCGCGAATATCGACCAGGGTGAGGCCGTGCGCGGCCATGCGCGCGCGGTCGAGATAGAGCCGCATCGCGTAGCGTTTCTGCCCCCAGATGTCGGCTTGGCTGACGCCCGGAATCGTCTCGAAGCGCGCCTGGAAAACACGCTCTGCGATATCGGAAAGCTCCAGCAGGTCGCGCTTGGTGCTGCGGACGCTCAGAAAAACAATCGGCTGGCTGTCCGCATCTGCCTTCGTCACCACCGGCGGATCGACATCGGGCGGCAAGTCACGCATCGCCTGCGCCACCCGGTCGCGCACATCGTTCGCCGCGGTCTCGAGATCCACCTCCAGCTCGAATTCCACCCGCAAGGTGCTGCGCCCTTCCCGGCTGATGGACGTCAGGCTGCGGATTCCCGACACCGCATTCACGCTCGCCTCCAGCGGCTCGGTGATCTGGCTCTCCATCACCTCCGCGGCCGCGCCGGAATAGCTGGTGCTGACGCTGATGATCGGAGGATCAACGGAAGGATACTCGCGGACTCCGAGTTGCTGGAATCCGATCACGCCGAAGATGACGATCACGATCGAGAGGACGGTGGCGAGCACCGGCCGGCGAATGCTGATCGACGACAAACTCATGACGCAGGCGGGGAGGGCGCTGCCACCGGTGCATCGCCGCGGGCTCCGGCGGGCGCGATGCGGGCGCCGGCGCGCAATTGCAGGATGCTCGAAGTGATGATTTCATCGCCCGGCCGCAGCCCTTCTTCAATCAGGACAGCGTCCGCCGTGCGGATGCCGGTAGTCACCTTGCGCACCTCGGCCTTGCCGTCTTTGGCGACGAAAACCGTCTCCTCCTTCAAGCCGGGCACGACCGCGAGCGACGGAATAATGATCGCGTCCTCGATGCGATCGAGCACCAGTTGCGCCTCCACAAATGCTCCGGGAGTGAGCTTGCCCTCCGGGTTCGCCACCCGCGCGCGCAGCCGCACCGTGCGGCTGACTTCGTCGATCCCCGGCTCGAGGGCGTAAACAGTTCCGGTGAAAACCTGATCCGTCCCGGCGACGGAGAACTCCACCCGCAGCTCCGGCCGGATGAAACGGCCGTAACGTTCCGGCACATTCAACTCCAGCTTCAGCGGATCGAGCCGGCGAAAGGAAGCGATGTCGGTCGTGGGCGTGACGAAGCCGCCCACACTGACGCTGCGCAAACCGACCACGCCACTGAAGGGCGCACGCACTTCGGTTTTCGCGAGTTCCGCTTTCGCTAAATCAACTTCTGCGCGCGCGACGGCCACGGAGGATTTCGCCTGGTCTACCTCCGAGCGGCTGATCGCCTGCCGCTGCGCGAGTGTCTCCTGGCGATCCCCTTCCCGTTGGGCAAGCTGCAGCTGCGCTTCCATGCGTTCCACCTGCGCCTGCAAATCCTCTCCGCGCAATTTCACGAGGACGCGGCCTTCCTCCACCTGTTCGCCTTCGGTGAAATGGATCGCCTCGATGATGCCGCTCCGCTCCGGCCGCAGCATCACCTCCTCATCCGCCTGCAACGAGCCGGTGGCCGTGAGCTTCTCCTCAAACGGCTGCGCTGCGATGCGCAACGTCTCCACCTGCATCACCACCTCGCCGCCGCCGCGCGGTCCCGCGTCATCACCGCCGCGGCCGCACGCCGCGAGCAGGCACACCAGCAGCGTGGCCGCGCCGAGGCGGGTGAAAATTTGGGACGTGCAGGGGTGGTTCATTCTCTCGATAACACTACGTGCAGAGACGCCGCTTGGCCGGCGCGTAAGAATACCAGCATCCATGCGTTTTCAAGGTCTTGTCCCCCGATTGACTCTGCTAAGCGCGGCGATCATCTGGCTCCCGACCGGCGGTGTGGCGCAGAATATCTCACTCGAGGCGCTCCGCGGCAGCGGCTATGGCGTGGTGGAGCTGAAGCGGCCGCGGCCGAATGTGCTGACCGTCACCGCGGAGATCGATGGCCGGAAAGTGCGGCTACCGCGGGGTGATGCTGCTCGACACCGGTTCTTATCACGCGGCGGTGGATCGGCGGTTGGCGAGTGAGATCAAGGCGCGGCCGATTGTGACGCGGGCGCAACCGGTGCGAAAGGCTGCGGCTCGATGACGGTCCGCTGCTTGCGCTGCTTACCCGGCAAACTCTTTCCGCAGCCGTGCAATCCGCTTTGGGTCGGTTCCTTCAACGAGCTCTAAGCCGTCGCACAGGAATGCATGACGTTTGCCGCCCCGAAGGCGACGACGTTTCGCTTCCGCATCAAGGGTCTTCAACTTCTCCGCCATGGAACGCCTGTGTTCGAGCCCTTCGGCAAGCACAGCGCCCTGCTTCTTAGGGGCGCGAGCGCGGTGCAGCTTCATCACTCCGTCCCAGCGCACATCCCGTTTTGCGTCGAACGACCAATAGGCGGGGATAAAGACCATTGTGCCGTGCGGCGTAAGGTTGACCGATAGCTTGATGAGCAACGGCCTGTCACGCTGCATTCCGTACAGATTCCAGTGGAAGCAGAATGCGTCGAAGACCGCTTGAAAGCGTTCGGCCCGCTTCTTCCAATTCACGGAGAACGGTTGGCGCAGATTCCTTTCGGCGCTGAGGGTGCGACGAATAACACCTTTGCGATCACGGTAGCGATCGACGTCCCATGTGTCTTTGATGCGATTCCATTCGGTTGTCAGTTCGGGATTTCGAGAGGCCTTTTTCTCCTGCGCTTCGAATTTCGCGGCGGTAGTTATCAGCTCCTCGTAGTGGCCACGTTGCACATCGTGCTCGTGTTCCGCGACCACCGAGCAGACCGTCTGATCAGGAGGAGCCGGCAAGATTGCGAGGAGCAATTTTATTTCCTTATCGAGTCTCTTTCCGCCCCCCAATTGCACCAAGCAGTGAGCAAATACTTGGTGAACATTGATCGGCCAGAGGGTGATCGGAGCCAGCATCCAGCGATAGAGCCCTTCTATGGGTTCGACTACCGATTCGCCCAGCTCCAGTCGCAGCGAATGATACCGGCGGATCTCCGGCTCAGCCCATTCGCGCCGGTGAAAAGCCAAACCGTCGAGAGTTCTCAGATCGTGTCGCAAACGCGAAGTCACAAGCGGAAGAGTATCGCTTCGTCAGAATCGGGCAATGACTGTCGCCAACCGTTGCCCTCGCCAGACGGGATGTTAGACGCGTACATCGCGATCGATGAACACCGTCATTTTCGATCTCGAAACCACTGGCTTTTCGCACACCTGGAGTGAAATCATCCAGATAGCGGCCGTTCGCATGGTCGACGGGGGCATCTTGTGGAATGAAAATTTCTCGAGCTTCGTTCGCCCAGTACGAAACATCCCGCCTTTCATAAGCGACATCACCGGAATCACTGATGCTGATGTCGAAGTGGCTCCGCCGTTCGCCGAAGTCATAACGGCGTTCTCAACGTTTGTGGGAACGTCGACGCTCCTCGGGCACAATGCCCGACGATTCGACATGCCATTCATCCGAGCAAGTTGCGCGCGTCACGCGCTTTCCGTACGTGACGTGCCGTTCGTCGATTCGCTGGACTTCTCCCGCGCAATCTGGGGCGGGCGCAGCGGACATGGACTGGATGCGATCATGTCGCGACTTCAGATGCGGGATGACACCGCCTCGCGTCACACAGCGCCTGGCGACGTGGCGCTCTTGGGAGACGTGGTTCTGCGAATGTGGACACGACTCAGCGCAGACTTCCACATGTGCCCGGTCTCTTGCAGCGTCGGTTGCTTGCCAACCTTTGAACAACAACTCAGACTCTGAAACTATGACAACACAGCAGGCACAGGCATGGGCTTTTCGAGTTGATAAAGATCACCTCACCGATCTCGATGAAGAACTTCGTCAAGCCGGCCGACTCCGGCAAGGCTGGGGTTGGGACGAGCGGCAAAATCTGAAATCAATGCAACTAGATGAAGGAGCGGGAAGGAACCGGCGAATGCTTCATGTAAAACGGGGCGATCGCATTCTTATCCCCCACCTTCCCCAACGAGGTAATATTACGATCGCCGAAGCGACTCAAGATTGGAGTGACGGCTATAGTTTCTCGGTTTGGGAAAAGACCAACGATCACGGCCACATCTTTCCAGTCAATTATTTAACCAACTTCAATCGCCATAATCAAAAGGTACCGGCTTCGCTTCGAGGAACCTTTCGAAATCCAAGTCGCTTTTGGAACATCACATCTCTCCTGAAAGACATAGAGGCGGTCCTGCAAACTCCCGTTGAAGATCTCGGCTCGACTTCGTCGGTCGTTGACCGCTGGCAACAGCAAATCGAAGAAGTAATCAGAGACAGCGGACTCCGAACCCGCTTATTCAGCCAAGCGCGGGACAAAATCCGCAATGCAGAGTGGGAGGACCTCCTGGTCGACGTATTACAACGTCTTAACAGCGGGTGGAAGGTGCGCCGGACGGGAGGGTTCACGGAAAAGCAGCATGGCACCGACATCCTGGCAACGATTCCAGACATCTTCCGGAATGGAGAATACGGTATCGCCATTCAGGTCAAAGACCACCGAGGCCACGAAAATGACGCGGCGATCCACCAGATACTGAAAGCCAAAGACTATTGGGAGGAGCGCGGTATCAATATACTCGAGGCAGTAGTTCTCCTGATCGGAGGGGAAAGAAAGGTGAACAAGATGTTCGAGGAATCTGCCAAGCGCCACGGAGTCCGGATAATTTGGTCGACGGAGATTGAACAACTTGTTCTCAGCGCGGCTTGTCAGTTCATTTCGGATCCGGACCGGCAAGTGTCAGCGCCGGAGCCGGTCGGAATCGAATGACGTAGTGTTGTCAATCCTTGAGAAGCGCCAGCATCGCTAGGTGAATCGGCGCAAATCAGTTTGCGGACGGCAATTGTTCCCAAGGAAAGCCCTCGATCACCGTGCGGACTGGCGAGAACGTGAGGAATGGCAGAGAAGAACGCTGCTGGGAAGCCACTTCGTTTGAGGACGTCCGGCTATTCGCCGCGTCCTGGGCTGCTTCGCCGCGACTGTTGCCGCCTCGTTGGGGATGGCTGCTATCGCCATTTCCTTCGGCTCGAAGCGATCAGTTGCAAACCTCGGACGTTCAGCTTCGGCACTCGCTGCGCCTGCCAGCGCGATTAATCCTGAGCAGTGTCCCGTTGGCGGGCTCGATCCTGAGGGCGCAACGGAACCACTCTACTACACCGTTGCGGGCCACTGGTGCGCGGTACATGATCGCTTCGTGGAAGTGGACGGCCACCGTTTCGAATTTCCGATACCGTATTCACTTGAGGAGGACGAGTTCTTCAAGGAACTTACCGCGATCCTAGTTGGGTGGGGAGAGGAAGGGCTGTCGAGACACGAGATGGACACGGCTTATGAGTTCACCTACGAAGCTGAACGGCGGTTCATTTTGATCGGCGGCTGGAGTTGAGGTGCGGAAACCGCAAGAACTCGTTCAGAGCTCTCGTATCGTCAGTGGGACAGCAACTGTCCCCAACGAAAACCGTCGCGATCGCATGGGTATAGCAGACGATCGGGGAATGATGAAACCGAGTCTCGACGGGAGCGGCGACGAGAGGGCTCCAGCAATGATGGCAAGCATTGCGATTTGCGACTTAGCTAATGCCCGCGCATTCTTTCCAGAACGCAATACGCTGCCCGTCCCGATCATAGCCGCTTTCGGCACTGGTCCGCTGCATCAATGCCGGGCTGAAGGGTCGTGGGATTTGTCTAGAGCTGTCGCGGAAGATTCAGCACGACTCGTTCGTTCTTTTCGGAGTGTTCGTTTGAAAGACGAGTTTCGGGAATGGGAGGATGTCATCTTTCAATTCGGGCCACAGATTTTCCTCTGCGCTGATGAGCGGCGGATCGTTACTTACGCGGTTACCGCTGCAGAGGCAGAGTGCGTCGCGAAAGAGTTCACCGAGAAGTATGGAACACCGCCGAAGCCGTGTGGTGGCTCCTTTCAACTCATTCACGTGGGCGACCGCGAGATTGGCACCGTCACTGTTCAACTTGAAGCGGACACGATGCTCACGCTCGCACAGCTCGGTATGTACTATGGCGCGACATTCGCGCACTGGCACGGCGCCTTTGAGGAGGATCTGAGAAACGCCGCCTCCTGTCTCTCCATCTTCGAAGGCGCTCCTGGAACCGGCAAGACCTCCTATCTGCGGCATCTGTTGGGAGCGTTGAAGGACACGCATCGATTTTACTTCATCCCACCGGCAACGATGCGGGTGCTTTCCGATCCGCGGTTCATGGAATTTTGGGCGAATCAACGGCGCGTGTATTCCGAGCAGAAGCTTGTGGTCATTCTTGAAGACTCAGACGCAGCGCTAATGACGCGCGCGAGCGATAATCGTGAGCAAGTAAGCGCGATTCTCAATCTATCGGACGGCATGCTCGGTGACTTCCTGCGTCTCCAGATCATCTGCACGATCAACTGCACCACGGCCGATATCGATCCGGCGCTGCTGCGTCCAGGGCGCCTCCTACAACACCGCGTCTTCGCGCGACTCAGTTCCTGCGAAGCCGCGCGTTTGGCCCAAGCACTCGGCCGGACGCTGCCCGCTGCGCGCGATTACTCACTGGCGGAAGTGTTTGCGGGCGTTGAGGTGCACGAAGCACGACATCCGCAGATTGGCTTCGCAGCATAACCGCCTGCTCCAGACGGGATTATGGCCGCTCCTCACATCGCTCCTGACTTACAAACATGACAACATGTCCGAAGTGCAGTCAGCGGGTTTCCGAAACGGCCGACTATTGCCCCGGATGCGGCGAGGATTTCGCGGCACGGCGGCGGCATGAGGCGGTCGGCCACGTTCTAGCTTTTGCGGTGATGGTCGTTGTAGCGGTTATCGTTGGGATCGCCATCCTGTCGCCCGGTGTCATAATTAATGTTCTACGCGGTCGCTACAGCAACTGCTCTGGAAATATTTTATGGGCATCCCTCCGAGACTGGCAGACGTGGCTCATCTCGTTGCCCATCGCGGCGGCAGTGTTTGGAGCGGTAAGACTCGCGGGTGCTTTCTCTTCATAGGAGGCACCCGTTTCACTCCAAATGAAATACGATGAACTGCCAGGTCTAAGAGGAGCAGTTGAGCGATAGTTCTGGACGCATGCGGCGGTTCTTCGTTTAAATGGTCGCGGATGACCCCACACCTCAGGCTGCGTTCTGGTCTAGCTCTTCTCACTCTCTCCTTAAGCAGCGGGTTGTTCTTCACCGCGGCGCCTTCTGCCGTCGCGCAAGCTATCTCTCTCGATTTACTACAGCGGGACGGCTTCGGCGTGGTGCCAATCAAACGTCCGCAACCGAACACACTCACGGTCGATGCCACGATCAACGGGCGAAAGCTGCGCCTGAATCTCGACACCGGCTGGGGCGATGAAGGCATCACACTGGATCAGGACTACGCCAGGACGATGCGGGTGCCGACGGAGCCGGTCAAGGAATTCGGTCGCAGCGCGAGCGGCAAGGAGATCACCGGCGTCACCCGAGGACGCGCCGATCAGGTGCTCCTCGGGAATGTGCAAATGGCCGGCGTGCCGCTGTTCTTCGCGCCGCTGCGGAGCATACAGCACGAGGCGAGCAGAAGAACGACGGGCGTGAATGGCTTCCTCGGCGCCGGGTTTCTCCGCACCTGCTCCGCCGTCGTCGATCTGCACAACCTGCGCCTCTACCTCCGGCCGCCGGGCACGGGAAAGCGGGCGATGATCGGGCCGGGTCTGAAAGGCGCCGGCCTGGCCGAAGCGCCGTTCCTGATGCGCGGCCATAACGCCTACGTGCAGGTGGAAGTGAACGGCGTGCCCGGGCACATGATTCTCGACACCGGCGCCACGCTGGCCGCTGTGGACACCCGCCTCGCGCCGAAGATGAAGACCGCCGAGTTCATCTCGCGCGCCGGAGTGATCGATGCCGCCGGTGTGATCAGCCGCACGAAATTCGCGAAGCTGCGGTCGTTCAAAATCGGCGATGTGCCGGTCCGCGCTCCGGATGTGCGGATGGGAACGTTCGGCTTCTATGGTGCCAGCCGGGGCGAAGTCATCGGAGTGCTGGGGATGGACATCCTGGGGCGGAACGGCACTATCATCGATTTCGGCCAGCAGAAGCTGTACTTCTACCCGCTGACGCAGTAGGGCGTAAGTCGTTCGTTAGGGGGCGTGTGAGAGCGCGTCTAAAAAAAGTCTGTCATCCTGAGCACCGCGAAGAGCCTGTCGAAGGAATCTCTGACTTGCTTCTTCTGGCGCGCTCCTCGGAGAACAGTCAGAGATGTTTCGCTGCGCTCAACATGACAGGTGGTAGATGGCGCCCTTTAGAGCGTGTCATGCACTTTGCGCGCAGAGACTTCGGAGCACAGCCGGGACGGCCGTGCTCCAGACGAAAGTGCATGACACGCTCTAGTGCTTTGTCAGTGCTGGGTGATGGGACCAGGGAATATGAAGCGCGCAGGGTGAGCG
>JACCZQ010000134.1 GCA_013695905.1 Chthoniobacterales bacterium | reverse complement strand
TACAATCTCGCCGTGCAGGCGCTGCGTCGCGTGCTCTCCGATTACGACATCGATCAACGCGTCGGTCAGCTCTCGCAGAGCATCCTGCACCGCCTTTGTCTGAACAAGCTGGACGATCTCGTAGCATGGGCGCTGACGGCCGACAAAATGTCGGTCGCAATGCTGGCGCCGGTGGTGTTCGAAGCAGCAAAGCGCGGCCACAAGGAAATGCTGAGCGCGGTCCACGGCGGCGCTCAAATCCTGGCGGCGTTCACTGCCTCCGTCGCGAAGCGGCTGGAGCTCGAAGCCCCGGAGGTGCAGCTCACCGGCGGCTTGTTCGTTCACCACCCGGATTACGTGGAACTGTATCGTGAGTACCTGAACAAGATTCTGCCTGATGCGAATGTGAGCGTCTGCGCCTTGTCGGGCGGACTCGGCGCGGCCTGGCTCGCGTTGCACGATCTTCCAGCACCAGCAGCTGCCGCAGAAACTCCGACAGACAACGGAGTCGCTGATCTCGCTGTGGCCGCGACCGAGCAGCGAAACCCCCGCTCCTCGCGGCTCGATAAGCTCTCCACCGCCGAGCTGGTGGACCTTTTTGTCACCGAAGAAGAGTTCGTCCGGCAGGCACTCGCCGCCACGCACGAACAGCTCGTCGCGGCGGTGGAGCTCGCCAGCAGTGCGCTGCAGAATGGGGGGCGACTGTTCTACGTCGGCGCCGGCACTAGCGGCCGGCTCGGAGTTCTCGATGCGAGCGAGATCCCGCCGACGTTCGGCACCGCGCCGCAGTTGGTGCAGGGCATTATCGCCGGCGGAGCAACAGCGTTGCACTCCGCCGTCGAAGGAGCGGAAGACCAGACCGAAGCAGGTGCACTCGCGGTGGCGGAGCGCAGTGTCTCGTCAGCTGACGTGGTCTGCGGCATCACCGCGAGCGGGCGCACGCCCTTCGTGCTTGGTGCGCTGCAGCGGGCGCGAGAATTAGGCGCCAGAACAATTCTGCTCACCTGCAATCCCGCGCGAGCCAGTGGTGGCGCTCAGCATTACGATGTGGCGATTGATCTGCCAACCGGTCCGGAAATTCTCACCGGCTCCACGCGTTTGAAAGCTGGCACAGCCACAAAGCTCGCGCTCAACATCATCTCCACCTGCAGCATGATCCGGCTCGGCAAAGTGCGCGATAACCTGATGGTGGACGTGAACGCCTCCAACGTGAAGCTGCGCGACCGCGCCACGCGACTAGTGAGCGAACTCCGCGGCTGTTCCTACCAAGACGCCGCCTCCGTGTTGGAGCAGGCAAACTGGAACGTGCGGACGGCGCTCTCAGATTAGCGAGCGCGCACACGAGACTAACGCGCGCGCCTAACGAACGCGCACAGAGGCTGTCATCCTGAGCCGCGAAGACGGCGAAGGATCTCGCGCGCGGGCTGGTGGCGTTCGCATGCCCAACGGTCACACGCGGAGTGTGGCGTCCGTTCCGCGGTAGCTCGCGCCTTGCACACTCCGGCCGGGAGATCCTTCGCCGTCTGCGCGGCTCAGGATGACACTTGCTCCTACGTGGCGTCATTTCGCATGTGCGCAGAGCAGCCAAAACCATTTGCTGCTCCGTACCGATGCTGCCAAAATCGTCGGATGCTGCAGACGGCGGAACCGGAGTCGAAAACCAAGGCCAAAGTTCCGCCGCACCCGCGTTACCTCGAAGCCTTTCGCTGCATGCTGCAGACGCGCGTCCTGGAGGATAAACTCGCTGCACTCTATCGCGGCGGGATGATCGTCGGCGGCGTCTATCTCGGCCGCGGACAGGAGGCCGTCAGCACAGCGTGTGGGCTATCATTGCGCGAGGGCGACGTCTTCGCACCACTGATCCGCGATCAAGCCGGACGCGCTGCGTTCGGCGAGCCACTGCTCGATCCGGCACGGACATATCTTGGCTCCAAACTCGGCCCGATGCGCGGCCGCGACGGCAACATCCACCGCGGTCGCCCGCACAAAGGCCAGCTGGCAATGATCAGCCACCTCGGTGCAATGATCCCGGTGGTCGTCGGCGCTTTAATGGCGAAACGCTGGCGCGGCGAAAAGGATTTCGTCGGCATGGCCACGATCGGCGAAGGCGGCATGCAAACCGGCGCCAGCCATGAAGGCATCAACATTGCCGCCGTCGAGAAGGTGCCATTCGTCCT
>JACCZQ010000142.1 GCA_013695905.1 Chthoniobacterales bacterium | reverse complement strand
GAGAAGATCAGGCCAAGCACGACGTGCTTGTACTCGGCCGCGTCCATGTTGTTGCGCAGCGCGTCCGCCGCCGCCCAGAGCTTGGCTTCGAAGCCGAGGCTGGCGGTGGTATCGCCGTTCTTCGCGGTCCGCCTTGCCAAGGAGACTCGCTGAGGCAGAAGCGAGGTAAGGCGCGGCATGGAAACGCCAATTTGTGGCGTCGCAGTCACGGCTGCACGGAAGCGGGGCTGGATGGCCATACGTCCAGATCGCGAGACGCGCTCTGGCCTGCTGGAGCAAGCCACATCCGGATTCGGGCTCCCGGCTTCAAGCATTACGTATGCTTACTCCCCTCCACCTGCGCACGGGTACGCCGCTACCGCCACCAATGGCTGAGCTTGGCTGCCAAGTCCTTCGTCGTCTCGCGCGCCGGCGGTTTGTGAAGCTCCCTTGGCACCGAGACGACGACGCCCTGCCGCGCGCGCTGACGCGCGATCACTCCAGAGCCGCCTCGGGACCATCAGCCCCCCTGCACCACCCTGAGTTTCGGCGTCGCCGCGGTCGCGGGCGTGACGCCCCAGCGGGCGGCCGCCTCCATGAGCATCATCCCGATTACCTCGCCCCCGAGCGCCTCGCCCTTGGCGAGAATAGCATCACGCTCCGCGGCGAACGCCGGGTACCCGGGGGCCTCCGTCGTGGCGGTCGGCTCCGGCGCGGGCGCGACGCTCGGCACCGCAGCGTGCAGCTTGGCGTACCAAGGGCGCGACATGAGGATGTCGTGCAGCGTCTGACGGTTCGCCTCAAGGGATGTGCGCGAGTACGATCGCGCGACCGTCGAGACCTGACCGCCCACCTTCTTCACGAGATGGCCGAGAAGGCGGGCGGTGCGTTCCTCGCCCACGCCCTTGAGGTTCGCGCCAATGTTGGCGACGCGGCCCCGCTCCGCGTGGGAAGCGTTGTTCCTGTGGGCTTCGACGACGCGCACCCCTGCGGCGATCATCGTCTCGACGCGGAGGTCCGAGAACATCGCCATCAGCTTGGACTTCCGCGTCGTGATGAGGCGCTCGTTACGCTCCTTCCCGTCCTGGCTCTCATTCGGATCACCGAACGGCCGGCCGTTCGCATCCATGAGCAGGAAGTGGTGCGGCGCGTTACCCGCGGCCACCCACTGCTTCATGAGCTCGGGGCGCGCCACGTCCATCACGTAATCGACAAGCCACTTGGGGGAGAGCACCTCGTTGAGCGGGATGTAGTGCTCGCAGTAGTCGCCCTTGCGATCATGCTTCTCGAGGAAGATCCCGAGGAGGGTGCGGAGCGCGGGCGTGAAGTGGCGGTCATCGCACATGTGCGCCAGCTCCTCGATTCGCGAGGCCCCGGAGGCCACGATGCCGCCAACCCACGCACGCAGAGCGTCGAAGGCCAGCGTCGGATCCTTCTTCGGGATAGGATTTCAATCGGGGTGTGAGAAGTATGTCGCCTGCTTGTGCGCGCAGCGAGCACGGCTGGCCCCGGCGGCGGCGGGCAATCCGCGCCACGACGGGCCTTGGCGCGGTCTGGTCAGGCGCGCCGGCCGTCGTCGCGGCACCGACTGGGGCCTAGGCGGTGCCGATGCGAGACCACCGGACACGCCACGTGCCCCCGACTGGTGGGCCGGGGGGCATGGGGTCCGTCAGAGCGCGGGCGGAGCGGGGGTGGCGAGTGACGCTGGCGCGCCCCGGGTCGCGGGCGCCCAGGGCGATGGGGGACTCCGCGCGCCGACGGCATGCGCCTTGGGGGTGGCGCGGGTGCGGAGGTGGGAGAGGATCTGATCGATCACCGATGCCTGCGTGATGAAGGCGACGATCCGCATCGTGCCGTGGCACGCCGGGCAGGCGAGCGGGTCGACCTCGAAAATCTGCTGCAGGAGCGCCGCTCACCGGCGGCTGAACTCGGTCGGGGCGAGCCGAGGCGCGGGAACGATCGCCGGTGCACCGACCGCGGCGGGATCTGCCTGACGGCGCATGCCGCGCGGGCGGTTGGCATACCAGCCGTAGTACCGCGTCGTCACGTGGCCCTTGTCCGGAATGTGGACTAGGACCCGGGCGAGGAACTCGAGCGGGTCTGCCGTCTCGGTCCCGGCCGTCGGGCCCTCGGACTTGTCCGAGCGATACGTCACGGTCTTGGCGGCCCGGTCGTAGGTCAGCCGCTCCAGCGCGACGGGATTCCGGGCGCAGTACCGCGCGAGCCGGGTCGCGAAGGCGCGATCGTCCTCGGCTACCCACACGGCCGTGTGCACGTGGAGCCCCGAGTGCGGCCACGCGAGCATGCCGGCGGCTTGGTCCGCATCGAACAGCTCGAGACGCATGAACAGCCGGAGCACGGCGCGGCGAAACGCCTCGGTCAAGCGGGCCGTGGGCTGGGCGGGCCACGTGACGAACGTCCCGTCGGGCCGGAACCCGCCGTCGGTGACGAGGAGATGCAGCTGCGGATGCCATTTGGCGCGCGAGCCGTGCGTCTGCAGACACGCGACGATGCCGATCGCCAGCTCGCGCTCGCCGGTGAGCGTGCGGATCGCGGCGGTCACGGTGCGCGCGGCAACGCGGCAACGCGGCAACGCGGCAACGCGACAATCGTCCTCGAGGGCCTCAAGACGGCTGCGCGTTTCAGCGCCTCAGACGACGATAAGCCTCTTGCAAACAACGCGCTTGCACCGTGAACACCACGCATGATCCACCGTGCCACCAGTCAACCAATACAGTGACCGCTGTGCTGCCCGTGCTTCCGTGATGTATGGTGATCTGTCGTGTCTGACTCGGCGAGTGTTGCTGCGACGAAGGCCTCGCTGGAGCTGTGAATGCGTCGGTGTCTCTGATTGTGTTCATGTTCTTGTGTCTGTCCAATACCGGTACTGTTACTTGATACCTCTGTTTCTGGTTTCTGTTTTGTGTGCCTTGCTTGACTTGTTTGCATTCTGTGTTTCTTGTTTGTTGGTGAGTCATGTTCAAATTGATAATTGAACCGTTTCATGTGCAGACGCCGTGTTGTTTTGTTGAGCTCCTCCACTGTGAGCCTCCGAGCACCCCTGTCAAGTCGGCAAAACCTGCGACTGAGATCAAATCCGCGACTTCTGTTTCCGCTCTGCCGGCTGGCCTGATGCGCTCCCATCGGGGACACATTCAATTTCCGCGATTTGTATATTCCCAGTCCACGTCTATGAACACTGTCGGCGCTCAGATTCTGGAGTGTTTCCACAAGCAATTTTTGTGGAACGAAGACAAGGGGATGCAGCAGCGCTGGAACAAGGAGTGCGTGGGTATTCCGACATGGTGATTGTGTATCAAGCGAAAGATCAAAAGGATGCCTTTGCCATGGAGGGTGTCTCGAAGCTGCAATTCGGGCGATGCCAACTGCGTGGCGCGTTGACAATGTCGTCACAGCAGGTGGCGGCGGCGGCTCCTCTAACAAAATGCACCAGTTTGTGACCTACATTGCTGTCAAGTTTGTGGAATCCTCTCCTGAAAATCAGCAGCTTGTGGAGCAGCTGCAGTCTGCTGGCCAGGCGTGGGTGACTCTCCGTGTCAACGCCTCTGCAACCGCCAAGACTGCTTCAGTATTGCGATGGACACATGACAACATTCGCGGACATTCTTACAGCTGAGCCTTTACTGTATAGGTGAAACTTGACACTGTACAAGGTCAAAAAGGGACGCTGAGCACGGGAATTTTCTGGGCGAGAGGCCTACGCACCTGCTTT
>JACCZQ010000139.1 GCA_013695905.1 Chthoniobacterales bacterium | reverse complement strand
GATGATCCCGCGATCACGAAATTCCTCGTCACTTACCTGAAGCAGAAGGGCCACACCTGCGCATCTCTCACCGAGGGCTTCGAGACGGCCGCCTGGCTCGAGCGGAACCACTGCGACGTGGTGGTCGTAGATCTCAACATGCCCAAGGTGGATGGCATCTCGCTCATCTCTTTCATTCGTGAGATGAGTGGCAAACTGCCGATCATCGTCTTCACCGGCGTCGGCTACGATGAAGAGCGGATGCATGCGGCCTTGCGGGCGGGCGCGAACGGCTACGTCAGCAAGAACCTGCCGATCGAGCAACTTTACTGTGTCCTGTCTCGTGTTCTCGCCACCTGCCAGCAGCGGGCCCGGCGCGCCGCGTTGAGCGGTGGGCATCAGGATCCGCAGGTGCTGGCGGGTGCCGCCTAGCAGCGAAGCTGCTACTCCTGCTCATGATCCTGATCCTACTCCTGATCCTTCGGGGGCGGGGGAGTGTGCCGGAGGAATAGGATTAGGATCAGGATCAGGAGCAGGAGCAGGAGCAGGAGCAGGAGCAGGAGCAGGAGCAGGAGCAGGAGCAGGAAAAGAAAACAGGCCCAGGGCAGTTTTAACGCGAGTGCGGTTCCTCGAGCAAACCGCGCAATCCCTCTGCAGAGATGCACTCCGCGCCACAAGCGCTCGCCGTCTCTTGTTCCATATAATCGCTGGTCGCGATCAGCAGCTGGAACTGCTCGCCGTACTTGCTCGCCAGCCGCTCGACGATCGCGTCCGCGGTCTGACCCGCGCGAGAATAGAAGATCTGGATTTCGCCGGGATCAGCCGTGGCGTCGATCGCGCTGCCTTTGCCGTCAAACACCACCACCACGCGCACACCGGTCCAATCCTGATAATCGCGCAGCTTCTTGATCAACGCATCACGCGCCAGGGAGGTGCGGCGTTGATGGAGGGCGCGCAGCTCCGGCCACGCGAAGATCACGCTATGGCCATCAACAATGAGATATTGCGGCTGCACCGTGCACCTATAGGAGCGACGGCGGCGCGATCAAGCTCCCGCAGCCTCGACCGATGAAGCGGTTCCGGAGAAACCGGAGCTATTTCGCCGCGGCGGCAGCGGCAGGAGCAGGCGCAGCGGCCGCCGTTTTCTTCGCCTTCGTCTTGGGGGCAGGGCGGCTCGCGGCTGCTTCCTTCGCTTTCACCTTCTTGCGCTCCAGATAGGAGGTGCGGCGGCGGCGTTTGACAGTGCGGCGGTGTTGCTGGCCCATGAACCGACTCCTATAGGGTGGAAGCCCGGTGCGCGCAACGTGAAACACCGCGTCTGATCGAAACAAAAACACGCCGGTCACGTGAACTGGATTGCATTCCGCACCGCGTCGGGATTAGAAACTCTGCGCGAACACCATCCCTCTCTCCCCAATGGCGAAAATATTGATCGGCCTGTCCGTCCTATTCCTCACGCTCTCGGCGGTCTTCGGCGTCCTTACCAACAGCAAAGCCCGGGAGCTGCTGGAGCAGAAGAACCAGGCCAGCGCCGGTCTGGCGGAGGCCGAGCAGATCCGCCTCGCGCAGGACAAAACGATCGCCGCCCGCGAGCAGAGCATCTCTGCGGCTAACGCCAAAGCCCAGGAAATCCAGACGCAGGTGGCGAATGCCGAGGCCGACCTCGTCCGCGCGCAGAGCGAGAAAGCGGAGCTGCAGACGCGGCTGCAGGAGCATGAGACGGAGATCGTCGAACTACGCCGCCGCGCCGAAGAAGCCGCTGTGGCGCAGGATTTGATGCCCGATGCACTGCCCATGCCGGGCGCAGGCGATCTCCAGACGCAGCTCGAGGACACACGCCGGCAACTCGACGCCGCGGAGCGTGAGCGGCAGCTGCTGGCCGACCGGATCCGCAGTACGGAAGATCGCGGCCAGGCGCCGGAACGCCGCCGAGCCGCTGTCACACCGGGTGTGCGCGGCACAGTCCTCGCCGTCAATCAGGCCTACAATTTCGTCGTCCTGAATCTTGGCGGCCGGCAGGGGGTGCAGCCGAACACGGAGATGCTCGTCATGCGCGGTGGCACCTTGATCGGCAGAATCCGCGTTTCATCAGTTGAACCCGCCACCGCCATCGGCGATATCATCACCCACACCCTGGCACGCGGCGTGCAGGTGCAACCCGGTGACAATGTGATCTATGCTGGCCCCAGTTCGTAAATTTCGCCTCCGCCATCTCGCGCGGGGAATGTTCCTCCTCGCCCTCGTGACAGCCTTCGCTTCCTGCGCCACGAAGCCGGAGCCGCAGCTGATCTCCGATGGTGCCGGGCGGGAGAGCGCTCTGCCTTGGAATCAGCAGCAGAAGTGGGAGCAGCAGGGTAATCTCGGCCCGATGGCCGAACGTTTCGAGACCCGCCGCTAATCGCGGAGGCGTTCGACCGCTCCGACGGCCGTGCCACAGCCGTCATCATCAGGAGACAGCGGATGTTTCTGCAGTCGATAGAATCGAAGGCAGCCGATCTCGGGATGAGCCGCTTTTAAAGTTCGTGATGGCGGGACGCCATCACCAGCAGGCGGGACGCCCGCGCTACCCGGAGCTGGTTCTGCACGGCGAGGGAAAGGAAGCTAGATCCAGAATCCCGCGGGAATCACCGCATTCTTCGGCACCACCACGATGCCGTCGCGGATGAAGTAATTCTCGCCGTCGTATTCTGATGGCTTGCCCTCTGGCGTAATGACAACCCCGTCCGCAATCCGCGCATTCTTGTCGATGATGGCGCGGTCGATGACACAATTCCGGCCGATGCCGATCGCCGGCACTCCGCGCGGCCGCGAAGCGTGGTCTGTCTCGTAGTAATCAGCGCCCATCACAATGCTGTTCCGGATCGTGGCGCCCGTTTCGATCGTGCTGCGAATGCCGATCACCGACCGCTCGATGTGCGCATCGGAGATGATGCAGCCGTCGGCGAT
>JACCZQ010000083.1 GCA_013695905.1 Chthoniobacterales bacterium | reverse complement strand
GCCTTCCGGGATGTCGAGCTCGCGCAGAATCTTGCGGAGCCGGTCGCGCTCCTTCGGATCTTCGATCTTGCGTGAGATGCCGCTCCGCTCGCTATAGGGCATGAACACCAGATAACGGCCGGCGAAGCTGAGATTCGTGGTGACGCGAGGGCCCTTCGAACCGATCGGGCCTTTTGTCACCTGGACGATTACTTCCGAGCCGACGGGATAGATGCTCGGGATGTCGTTGGCGGTGATCCGTTTCTTTTTCGGACGCCCGCTGCTGGCTTTGTTCGGCCGATCGATCTCCTCGATGCCGCTGTCGAGCGCCGCCGGGATTGCGTCCCAGAAATGGAGGAAAGCGTTTTTCTCGAAGCCGATGTCAACGAACATCGCCTTCAGCCCTTGCTCGATGTTTTTGACTCTGCCTTTGTAAACGCTCCCGACGATGTTCCGGGTGCTGTTCCGCTCGACGTTATATTCTTCCAGCCGGCCGCCCTCGAGCAGCGCCACGCGGCGCTCGAGTTTCTCGACGCTGATGATGAGCTTGTTGCCCGTCTTGCGCGGTGCGAGGCCTAAAATTCGTTTCACTTTTTCTATCATAAGGGGAAAGGGATGGAGCGATCATGGGGGAGAGCGGGTGAGTGGCCTTCATTCGCACTGCGCGTGATCGTGGGTTTACTAACGGCGCCCGGGGGTCGCCCGCCGGGTCGGCGGAGGTGCCTGCTGGCGGGGCGGCGGCTGCTGTGCCGGCCGCGGTCCGAAAAGTCGCTGGAAGAAATTAGGCCTCTGTTGCTGCTGCTGCGGCGGTGGGGCGACGGGGCGGGCGCGCATCGCACGCTGCGCACGCGGAGGCACGCGGCCAAGCGCGTCGGCCTCGGGCTCTACATCAGGGGTGGCGCCGGCCGCTGCCATCTGAATGGTCGCATCCTGAGAATCGCCGGGGTTCTCCTCGTCCTCGTCGCGGAGATTCAGCCCGGAATCTTTATAATCAACGGACTCGAGGAACTGGAAGGGATTCGGCCGCTGGGCCGGGGCCGTCCAGGCGAGCTTCTGCTCAAGCTTACCCGCTTCCATCGCGAGAACCCGCTCCATGATCCGGTTCGCGATGGGAGCAGCCACAGCGCCGCCGCCTTTGCCGCCCTGGACCATTACAGCGATGGCGTAGCGGGGATTATCAAATGGCGCGAACGACGAGAACCACGCGATCGTGTCGCTCTTTCCATCCGTCATTGCCTGGGCCGATCCGGTTTTGCCGGCCACCTGCACGCCATCGATGCGGGCGCGTCCGCCGGTGCCGCCGCCTTCATTCACCACTTTCCAAAGGCCGGCCCGCGCCTGCGCGATCTGATCAGGCGTGAAATCCACTCGCAAATCACCATGCACACGCGGGGCTTGCGGCACAGCCGGCTCGCCGCGGTCATTCAGCACAGTTTGACCCTCGGCAGTGACGACGTTCTTCACCAGGCGCGGGTAGTAGGAGACCCCGCCGTTCGCCACCGTCGCGTAGACCATCGCGAGCTGCAGCGGCGTCACCAGCACGTAGCCCTGGCCGATCGACACGTTCGCGGTGTAGGCGGAGGTCCACCGCTCCCGCGGGTAATGAATCCGCATCCAATCGGGGCTCGGCAGCACGCCCGCCTGCTCATTGGTTATCTCGATGCCCGTCGTCTGGCCAAGGCCGAGCGTCTTACCGGTTTCCTCGATCGCGTTGATGCCCGCCGCGTTCCCCATTTGATAGAAATAGGAGTTACACGACACCTTCAGCGCGTCTGCGAGGCCGATCACGCCGTGCGTGCCGCCCTTGTCGGAAATCCAGCACCGGAAGAAATGGTTCCCGTAGCCGACGCCACCGCCGCAGTTGTAGCGGGCGTTCCCCAGCTTCTTCCGCAGACCCGCGAGCGCGGTGACCAGCTTGTAGGTCGAACCGGGAGGAAAACCGCTGATCGCGCGATTAATGAGCGGGTTCGCCTTATTCTGCCGCAGGACATCCCACTCTTTGGCTTTGATGCTGGGGATGAATGCGTTCGGGTCAAAAGAAGGCACCGATGCCATCGCCAGGATGTCGCCATTGTTCGGATCGACCACGACGGCAGCACCACGCCCCACAGCCCCGAGCGCCTCTTCCGTGATCATCTGGATGCGCGCGTCGATCGTGAGCACCACATTGCCACCGGCCTGCGGCGGCTCTTCGCGCAATACACCTTCGATGGCGCCCTTCGCGTTCCGCTTCATGTAGCGAATGCCTGGCTTGCCCCGCAGGTATTCGTCCATCACCTTCTCGATGTTCGATTTTCCCTCCACATCGCCCTGGTAGAAGGTGAACTTCCGCGCCTCCTCCTTGTTCGTTTCATCGGGTGCGCCGACGTAGCCGAGGATGTGCGACGCGAGCGCACCGTAAACGTAGGAACGCACCGGCTTGATCGCGATGTCCACTCCCGGCAACCCGACATCGTGCTCGGAGAACTTCGCCATCGTCTCGAAGTCGATGTCCTTCATGTAGGCGAACGGCACCTCCGTGTTGGTGCGATAATGCTTCTGCAGCCGGTCGGCGTTATAGTCGCGGGCGAGCTGCAGATCATCGAGCCGCGGCACCACGCCTTCATTCACGATGTGGACGATGTCCGCCTCCTTCATGTCTTTCGGCATCCCATTGATGGTGGCCCGGTATTCCGTCTCCGGCGGCCGGCCGAAACGCTGACGGTACCCTTTCACCATCTCCGGCAGATAAAAATCGACCTCGTAGCTGGCGCGATTCTGCACCAGCGGGGCGCCGTTGCGATCCCGGATCTCACCGCGCACCGACGGGATCCGCACCGTCAGCGCCGAGCTGCCGCGGACCTTCGCCGTCCATTCCGAGCCGCGCGCCACCTGCACCCACCAGAGGCGCGTCACGATCGCGGCGATGCCGAGCATCATCAGCAAGCCCAGAAACTGCAGGCGCAGGAGAGGAGTAAGACGGCGTCGATTCATCGCTTAATAAGTCTCGCGTTCTGGAATAAATGGGTTCCCGGTCGCATCCCCGATCATGTGAAGCAGCCAGAACATCAGCGGCGCCATGATCATGGCGATAACCCCCGGCCCGCCGATCTGCCACCACGCTTCCGGCGTGAAAAGGATGGAACCGCGACGGAACGTAATCATCAGATATTGGGCAAGCAGGATCAGCGACGTGCAGACACCGCTCATGATGCAATGGATCTCCCAGCGCCCCCGGATGAACAAAGGCCTCAGCCCATGCATGATCGACGCCAGCACGGCGTACACGATTATTGACCATCCGAGCGTGATTTCAACCCGCGCGTCCACCATCTGCATCGTCAGCGCATCCAGCAGCAGCCCGGCGACGAACGCCAGCGCCAGCATCAGCGGGAACGGTAACGCCATCGCGCCGTAGAACACGATCAGCGGCACGATGTAGATGTGCGCGTTGTACATCCACTCCAGCGGCGGGATAAAAAGCTCGACGATCTGCGCGACGAACACGAGGACGAGCAGGATGGTGAAAAAGATCATTTTCGCGAAACGACGAAGACGTCTTCCAGCT
>JACCZQ010000063.1 GCA_013695905.1 Chthoniobacterales bacterium | reverse complement strand
CTTCCACGCCGTGCGCTTCCGCGAAAAGCTTTACGTAGTCGGTGAAATTCACCAGGAGCACGTACTTCGAGAACTCCTTCAGCGGTGTGCCGGTGTAACGCGGCAGCCAATTGGTCACGATCTGCTGCTTGGTTTTCAATGGGTGCCCTTCAGAATTGGGGGAACCCGCCCAAATGTCTGTAATAATCCGGGTCAGGCGCAGCAGCAGCCGTTATCCGGCTCGCCGCGGTCGATCCACACGCCCGCACCGGGGAGATGTTCCCTCTTGTGAAGCGGGCGGCGTTGTCTCTATTGAGCAGCTATGCCGTACAAAGATATCACTCCACCCGCGGGCGACAAAATTTCGATTTCTCAGGGCAAATTGACCGTGCCGGATCGGCCCGTGATTCCGTTCATCCGCGGCGACGGGACCGGGCGCGATATCTGGGCTTCGAGCGAGCGCGTGCTGGATGCGGCGGTGGAGAAGGCTTACGGCGGGCAAAAGAAAATTGCGTGGTTCGAGGTGTTCGCCGGGCAGGCGGCGAAGGACAAATTCGACACGTGGCTGCCGGATGAAACGGTCGAGGCGTTTCGCGAGTATCTCGTCGGCATCAAAGGGCCGCTCACCACGCCAGTCGGTGGTGGCATTCGGTCGCTGAACGTCGCACTGCGGCAGATGCTCGACCTGTTCGTTTGTCTGCGGCCGGTGCAATATTTCGAAGGAGTTCCCTCCCCCGTGAAGCACCCGGAGAAGGTGAACATGATTATCTTCCGCGAGAACACGGAAGACATCTACGCGGGCATCGATTACGCGCCCGGCAGCGATGACGCGAACAAGATCCTGGCTTTTTTCGAAAAGGAATTCCCGAAGGAGTTCGAGAAAATCCGTTTCGGGACCAGGGAGAAAGCCGCCGAGTTCTGGAAGCAGGTGGGCGCGCCCGAGCCGACTGACGTAATGGTCGGTGTGGGCTTAAAACCGGTGAGCCGCTCCGGCAGTGTGCGCCTCATCCACAGCGCCATCGCTTACGCGATTAAAAACCAACGCAAGAGCGTCACCCTCGTGCACAAGGGGAACATCATGAAGTTCACCGAAGGGGCGTTTCGCGATTGGGGCTACGAGATCGCAAAGAGCTATTTCGGCGCGGAGGAAATCGATGGCGGCCCATGGTGCCAGATCCCGATGGGCAAGCCAGGTGGCGGCATCATCATCAAAGACGCCATTGCCGACATTACGCTCCAGCAGGTGCTGACTCGGCCGGAAGATTTTGATGTCATCGCGACGTTGAACCTGAATGGCGATTACCTGAGCGACGCGCTCGCCGCACAGGTGGGCGGCATCGGCATTGCGCCCGGGGGCAACATTAATTACATCACGGGTCACGCCGTCTTCGAGGCGACCCATGGCACCGCGCCGAAATACGCCGACAAAGACATGGTGAACCCCGGATCGGTGATTCTTTCGGGTGAAATGATGTTCCGTTACATGGGCTGGAACGAAGCGGCGGACTTGATCATCAAAGGTCTGAACGGCGCCATCGCCAGCAAACGCGTCACCTACGACTTCGCCCGCCTCATGGAAGGCGCGACCAAGATCAAGTGCTCTGAATTCGGGCAGAATGTGATCGACCATATGTGAGGTGGAGGGACGGGCGCTGTCCCGTCCGCTTTAACATTATAGAAACGGACGACACGGAGGTCGTCCCTCCAGCGCGATGCCATGCTTACTGGAGGGACGGGCGCTGTCCCGTCCGCTAATCAAGATCAGAGACGTGGACACGTGGCGAAAACACCCGATCCACCAGCCGGTCTACGAGTCTCACAACAGGTCGGTGATCATCTTCGTGACAGTGTACACGAAGGACCGCAAACCGATCCTCGCCGACGACGCCGCACACCAGACGCTGGTGGAGGCATGGCAGGCCGCCGCCACTTGGGTGGTTGGTCGCTATGTCATCATGCCTGATCACGTGCATCTCTTTTGTGCACCAGCAGAGTTGCATCCTCAGCCTTTGCTGAAATGGGTGTCCTACTGGAAATCACACGCTGCACGTCATTGGCCTCGCGCAGCAGACGCGCCGGTGTGGCAACGCCACTTCTGGGACACGCAGCTGCGGCGCGGCGAAAACTACAGCGCGAAGTGGGAGTATTTTTCGCAGAATCCAGTAAGGGCGGGGTTTGTGCAGTCCAGCGAAGAGTGGCCATTCCAGGGTGAGCTGCACCAGCTGCGGTGGTAGTCCAGGAACATTGATCCTGACGACACAGCGGTCGTCCCTCCACGCGATGTCCCTCCACGCGATTGCGAGCAGGAGCGAAACCTGATTAGCTGGAGAGCATGTCAGCTTCTCTGTGGCAGCGGTTTCAGCAGCACTACCTCGAATACGAGGAGCTCGGTTTCTCCCTGGACATCAGCCGGATGCGTTTCGGCGATGAGTTCCTCCCGCAGATGCAGCCGCACGTTGACCGCGCCTTGGCCGAGATGCTCGCGCTGGAAGCCGGCGGGATCGCTAACCCGGACGAGGAGCGGATGGTCGGTCACTTTTGGCTGCGCAATCCGCCACTCGCGCCCAACGAGGCGTTGCGCGCTGCGGTGGAAGAAACGAACGCGCGCATCAAAGCTTTCGCGGCCGATGTGCACGCGGGCGAGATCGCCGCGGCGGACGGCGGAAAATTTCGCAACCTCCTGCTCATCGGCATCGGCGGATCGGCGCTCGGCCCGCAATTCGTAGCAGATGCGCTCGGCACCGCCCAGGATCCGATTGCGCTTCATTTTTTCGATAACACCGACCCGGACGGATTCGATCGCGTGCTTGACCGTCTCGAGGACCAACTGGTCAGCACCCTGGTGGTGGTGATCTCCAAGTCAGGCGGAACCAGGGAGACGCGCAACGGGATGCTGGAAGCGGAAGCGCGCTTCGCGAAAGCGGGCGTTTCGTTCACCGAGCAGGCGGTGGCGGTCACCGGCGTCGGAAGCGAACTGGACCGTCACGCGGAGAAAAACGACTGGCTGGCGCGTTTTCCGATGTTTGACTGGATCGGTGGCCGCACCTCCGTGCTCAGCGCGGTCGGACTACTGCCGGCGGCACTGCAAGGGCTGGAAATCGACCAACTCCTGGCCGGGGCAGCCGCGATGGACGAGCAAACGCGCGCCGCCGACCCGACCCACAATGCCGCCATGTTGCTGGCGCTGATGTGGCACTACGCCGGCCATGGACGTGGTGAGAAGGACATGGTGATCCTGCCGTACAAAGACCGGCTGCTCCTGTTCAGCCGCTATCTCCAGCAGCTGGTCATGGAGTCGCTAGGCAAAGAAAAGGATCTGGACGGAAAGACGGTTCATCAAGGGATCGCGGTTTACGGCAACAAAGGTTCGACCGATCAACACGCTTACGTGCAGCAGCTGCGCGATGGGGTGTTGAATTTCTTCGTCACCTTCATCGAGGTGCGGAAAGAGCGTTCGTCGCCGCGTTTCGAGGTGGAGGAGGGCGTCACCAGCGGCGACTACCTGCAAGGCTTCCTGCGCGGAACGCGCACGGCTTTATACGAGAACGGCCGGGAGTCGATCACCATCAGCATCCCACAAGTGGATGCGTTTAACGTCGGCCTGCTCATCGCTCTCTACGAACGCGCGGTCGGCTTCTACGCCTCGTTCGTGCGCATCAACGCTTACCACCAGCCGGGCGTGGAAGCCGGCAAAAAAGCCGCGACGGAAGTGCTGCAGCTGCAGGAGCGCGTGCTCGCACAGCTGCCGGGGAAGCCCGGCGCCAACGCGGAAGAGCTGGCCGGGAAAGTGGCCGCTGATCCCGAAGACGTTTACCATGTGCTCCGGCATCTGGCCGCGAACGAGCCATCGGTCCGGAGCGAAGGAGCAGCGCCGGCGGAGGCGCGATTTTTCCGCTCCTCCTAGTCAGCGGCCTGGTTGATGCGATAGTCTCGCGACCAGCATGTCCTCTTTACCTAACGAGCAGCAGCAGCAGCAGCAGCCAGGCACCTCCGATGTCCACGTCTCGATGGAGCACGTGGTGCGTTTCGTGCGGCAGCTCAGCCACGATCTGCGCAATCATCTCAACGCCGCCGAGCTGCAGTCGGCGTTTATGAGCGAGATCGCAGAAGACGCGGAGATGAAGCAGGAAATCGGACGGCTGCGCAGCATTCTCTCGGAGATGGGCGGCAGCCTCCAGCGTCTCTCCTCTTCGCTGGCGGAACCCCGCTTGACGCTGATGCCGTACGAAGCGGAATCGTTTGTCGAGGATCTGCGCCAGAAGGCAGCGACGCAATTTGGGGAGGAGAACGGTGCGATCGACTGGCAGCTGGAGGTCGGCACCGGGCAGTTAGAAATCGATCCGCAGGTTCTCCAGCAGGCTTTGCTGGAACTTATCTCCAACGCGTTTCGGCACCAGCGCGGTGACGGCACCATTTGTGCTGCAGCGGAACTCCGTAACGGCGAATTTCAGTTCACGCTGCGGGAGCCGAAAACCGCCCGCCCGGCATCGACCGAGAACTGGGGCCTGGAGCCTTTCCAACACGTGAAACACGGCCACTACGGCGTCGGATTGCACCGCGCCCGCAAGATCATCGAAGCACACGGTGGAACGCTGGAGGCGCGGTTTGACTCCACCACCTCTTCGCTGCTGACGCGGGTCGTGCTTCCGACCATGGCCAGCTAATCCATTGCGCACCATGTTTGCTCGAACCACCCATCGATGAGCGCGCCAAATCGCCGCATTCTCATCATCGACGATGAGCGGCCGATCCTGCTCACGCTGGAGGCGCTGCTCGGCCGCCACGGTTACCAGCCGGAGACAGCCGCGACGGCCGCTTACGGGCTGAAGGTGCTTAAGAACAGCTCCCCCGCGCTGGTCCTGCTGGATCTGCAACTCCCGGATGCCGAGGGCCTGGAGATGCTCGATCAAATCAAACGCGAACATCCGGAGACGCAGGTGATCATCCTGACAGCGCACGATTCGCTGAATAATGCGATCGAATCGATCAAGCGCGGCGCCTATCATTTCATCAGCAAACCGTATGCGCCGGAGGAGCTGCTGAGCCTCGTCGAGCGTGCCCTGGAGAAGCAATCACTGCTCCGCGAAACACAGGAGCTGCGCCAGAAGACGGTGCAACTCGAGAAGCGGCTCGAGCTGGCCGAGACTCGCCTCGCGCCGGTCTTCAAGAGCAAGATGATGCAGGAAATCCAGGAGCTGATCACGGCGATGGCGCCATCCGATGCGAATGTGTTGATCACCGGCGAGAGTGGTGTGGGCAAGGAAGTGATCGCCAATGTGATCCACAGTCACAGCCGGCGCGCCGCCAAGCCGATGGTGAAGCTGAACTGCGCCGCGTTTCCGCAGGCGATGATCGAATCGGAATTGTTCGGTTATGTGAAGGGGGCGTTCACCGGCGCGGTGAACGATTTCTCCGGCATGATCGCGGAAGCGAGCGGGAGCACCCTGTTCCTCGATGAGATTTCCGAGATGCCGCCGGATCTGCAAACGCGCTTTCTGCGGGTGCTGCAGGAACGGGAGTACCGTCCGCTCGGCAGCACGAAAACTCTCAAGGCCGACTTCCGGGTGGTCGCGGCGACGAACCGGCCGATCGCGCAGGCGCTCTCCGAGAACCGGCTGCGCGCCGATCTTTACTACCGGCTGAACACTTTCCAGATCGAGCTCCCGCCGTTGCGTGAACGCAAGGAGGACATCCCGCCGCTGGTCGCTTCTTTCCTGAAGCGCTTCGCGCAGCAGCTGGGCAAGCCGGAGCCGGAGATCGCGCGCGAAGCCTTCCAAAAACTCCTCGACTACAGCTGGCCAGGGAATGTGCGCGAGCTGCAGAACGCGATGGAATACGCCGTGGTTCTCGCGCGCAAGAACGAGATCACGATCAAGGAGCTACCGTCCGAAGTGCAGCTGCCGGTCGCCCTCCAGCAGATCGAGCGCGGCAACAGCCAGAGCAGCGGCACGCAGAACCTGGAAGACCTGGAACGGAACGCCATCCTGCAGGCGCTGGCGCAATCCCACGGCAACAAGAAGAAGGCCGCGCAAATTCTCGGCATCCAGCGCCCGACGCTTTACAACAAGCTGAAGCGGTATGCCATCGAACTGTGACGGCGGAGCCGTCGTTAAAGGTTAAATGGTTAAATAGTTAAACTCCGGTGCCGTTCGGTAGCGTGACAGTTTAACTTTGTAACCCTTTTAACCTTTTAACTCTTTCAACCGCTTCCATCCCGATGCTTCGCCACCTCGCCAAAGTTCTCGCACACGCGGAGCAACAGCTCGCGCCGGCCGGTGCGGCTCGTCCCACGGACGTCCTGCCGCTCTACAAGAAATTCCTTCGCATCGAGGAGCACCGCCTGCGTCTCAAGCATCAGGCCAGCGGCGGCGGCCGGGAGATCTGCGCGCGGCGCGTCTCGCTCGTGGACGTGTTGCTCCAGCACGTCTTCGCGGCGGCGAGTAACTTTGCTCGCGCACAAACTGGCGCACCAGCCACGCCTCTCACGCTGCTGGCGCTCGGCGGCTACGGGCGAGGCGAGCTGAATCCGTTCAGCGATGTGGATGTGATGTTCCTCCACGGCGAGACGACCGATGAGGTTTCGCCGACGACCGCGCAGGTGGTGGAGCAGATCCTGTATCTGCTCTGGGATATCGGCTTCAGGGTCGGGCATTCGACGCGCTCCGTGCAGCAGGCGACCGAGCAGGCGAACACCGACATGTTGACCAAGACCGCGATGCTCGAGTCGCGCTATCTGGCGGGCGATCGTGAATTGCTGCGCGTCTTCCGGCAACGTTTCCGCGCAGACTGCGTGGATGGTTTCGAGCACGAATACGTGGCGATGCGCATGGCGGACCAGGTCGCGCGCCATAAGAAGTACGGCGACAGCGTTTACATGCAGGAGCCGCACATCAAGAACGGCTGCGGCGGACTGCGCGATTACCAGAATCTTCTCTGGACCACTTTCTTCAAGGAAGGCGCCCTCACCACGAACCAACTGGTCGGCAAAGATTGGCTGACGGTGGCGGACCAGCGCCGGATCGAAGCCGCCTACGATTTCCTTCTCCGCATCCGGACGGATCTGCACTACGCGATCGGCCGCGCCACGGACGTGCTGCACCTGAATTTTCAGGACGAGATCGCGAAGCGCCTCGGCTATGCGAACCGGCGCGGACAGCTGCGCAGTGAGGCGCTGATGAAGGATTACTACGGGCACACCCGAAACATCTTTCGCGTGACGGAACGGATCACGGAGCAGTTCGCCAACGCGACGGCGGCGAAAGCGAGCACCTCACGCTCGACCGCGCAGGAGGAGGAAACGAAAGACTTCGGCGCTTTCAGCAGCCGCCAGCGCCGTCTCTACGCGAAGTCGAATGAGGTGTTTCGCCGCGAACCGGAGCTGATGATGCGCGTGTTCCAGATTGCGCAGGAGCATCATCTCGAACTCAGCCCGGAACTGGAGGATCTGCTTTCGCGCAGTCCGCAGGCGGTGACGCGCACTTTCCGTTCCGCGAAGCGGCCGCGGGAGATGTTTCGCACCATGCTTTCGCGGAAAGGCGCAGCGGGGTGCGTGCTGCGCATGATGCACCGGGTGGATTTCCTCGGGCGCTATCTGCCGGAGTTCGCGCCGCTCACCTGCCTGGTGCAGCACGAGTATTTTCATCGTTATACCGCGGACGAGCACACGCTGGTTTGCATCGAGAAGCTGGACGCCCTGATGACGACGGAGAATCCGAAGCTCCGGCCTTACCGCGAATTATTCGAGAAACTCGAGGAGCCGTTCGTCCTCTACCTCGCCATCCTTCTGCACGATACCGGCAAGGCGGTCGGGGCGCGGCCGCACTCGGAAGCGAGCGCGCTCTTTGCGCAGCGTGCCGCCCGGCGCCTGGAACTGAGCCCGGAGGCACGGCGCGCGCTGATTCTGCTCGTCGATCACCACGTCACGCTTTCGAATTTCGCGCAGCAGCGGAATCTCGACGACCCGCAGACGATTGTGGAGTTCGGCCAGATCGTGCGGAACCGGAAGAATCTCGACGCGTTGATGCTGCTCACGCTCGCCGACGGGCAGGGCACCAGCGCGGAAGGATGGTCGGATTGGAAAGAGACGCTGGTATGGCAGCTCTATCACGGCACGTCGCAATATCTTGCGGATCGAGCGGCTTTTCATGAACACCAGAAGATTGAGCGCGAGTCGCTGCAGCGCGCGGTGGTGGAGAAGCTTTCGCCCGGTTACGCAGAGGAGGTCGATGCGCAATTCGAGTTTATGCCGGACAATTACCTCCGCGCCTTTGGGGTGCCGGAGATCGCGTCCCATGCGCGCTTGTTTCGCCAATTTCTGGAGAATCTCTACCTGCGCGGAGGAACGCCGCTCGTGCCTGCGAGCCACTGGGTGGCGTTGCCATCGCAAGGCCACAGCGTGGTGTCGTTCTGCACCTGGGATTGGCCGCATTTGCTGGCGAAAATCGCAGGCGCGTTCGCGGTGGTCCCGCTCAACATCCTCAGCGCCGATATTTTCACGCGCGGGGATAATGTGGTGCTCGACATCTTTCACGTCTGCGACCGGCGCGGCCGCGCTGTGACCGATGAAGGCGAGCGCGCCTCCATGGAATCGACGCTGCGCCAGGCGCTGACGGATCCGGGATTCGACTTCGAACCGCTCCTCGAAAAGACGCGGTGGCAGCCCGGCGCCGGGACAAGCCACGACCTGGATTTTCCGACGAGGATTATCACGGATAACAAGTCGCACCCTAGTCACACTCTCGTGCAGGTGGAGACGGCGGACCGCCCGGCCTTGCTCTACGATCTGTTATCGGTCATGCAGGGCGAGGGCATCTCGATCGCGCTGGCGCGGATCAGCACCGACAAGGGGGCAGCGATCGATACCTTCTACGTGACGGATGCAACCACGCGCGGGAAGATCATGGACGGGGAAAGAATCAAAGCCTTGCAACAAAAGTTGCACCGCGCGGCTGTGCGGGAGCAGGGTGACGGCGCGACGGCAGGCGCGAACGGGTCTGCCGCTGCGAATGTAAAGCGATCATGAACGTCCTCATTCTCGCCGCCGGTTACGCGACGCGTCTTTATCCCCTCACCCTCACGAAAGCGAAGCCGTTGCTCGAGGTGGCCGGCAAGCCGATGATCGAGTGGGTGCTCGATAATCTCGCGCCGGTGGAGGGGATCGGCACCGTTTACGTAGTGACGAACAACAAGTTCGCCAAGGATTTTCAAACGTGGGCCGACGACTACCAGCAGCGACAGCCGCAGCGCAACCTCAAGATCGTCAATGACGGCTCCATGGACGACTCCGATAAACTGGGCGCGATCGGTGACATCAATCTCGTGCTGGTCCGGGAAGATCTCGGCCGCGATGACCTGCTGGTGGTGGCGGGTGACAATTTGTTCAGCGATCCGCTGACGGAGTTCGTCGCGGCGGCGCAGGGTTCCGAGGCGACGCTGGCGACGTATGACGTCGGCGACCTGGAGGCGATCAAGAAATACAGCGCGATCACATTGGACGAGGAGGGAGTGATCACGTCATTCGAAGAGAAGCCCGCGGAGCCGAAGAGCACGCTCACCGGCATCGCGCTCTACTATTTCTCACGCGAGACGATTCCGATGTTCACCACCTACCTCGCGGCGGGCAATAATCCCGATCAGCCGGGGCGGTTCATCCAGTGGCTCTACCCGCGGAAGCGGGTGAAGACGCACCAGATTCAGGGCACTTGGTTCGACATCGGGAGCAAGGAGACGCTGGAAGAAGCAAACGAGCTGTTCAAACAATTCGTGCGGTGACGGCCTAACGAGTCATCCCCCACTGTTCACCGATCACTACTTCTTCCGCCCCTCATCGAACTCAATGAGGTCGAAGTAAGTAGCGATATCCTGACGCCCCTCACCGCCCGCTTCCTTCAGGAAATGGAGGAAGCGCGCCTTCTTCACTGCCGTATCCGGATGCCGCGAAATCATGTGGTGATTCCACTCCTCGATCTCCTCCGCGGAATGGCTGGTGCCGTTCTCCCCGATCCACTGCAGGATCGCCGCGTCTTCCTCGAGCCGGTTGGCCGCTTCTTCAAACGCGTCGGGGTTTAGCTTCAGGAACGCGAGCAGATGCTTGTCGAACCCGATCGTCTTGTAGTTGTAGCCGTTCAGCAGCCCTTTGCGGTGCAGCTTCGCCTTGTCGATGAGACGAGGAAGATGAACATAACCACCGAGCCGCTCGTACGGGCTCCGCGGGACCAGCTTTTTGCGCATTCAGCCCGAAAGCCTAAGTGGCGGGCAACGGCGGCACAACTCCCGGCAGCAAACCCTCTGCGCGCGCCTTCTCCGCAGCCCGCTCTTCCGGCGTCTGCTCGGCACCCTGCGCCGGCAGCAATTCGCCCTGCTCCAAGCCGCTGCTGCCGATCACAAGCTGACCGGAGAACATGCCGCCCTTTTCGACGCTGATGGATTTCGCCGTGACATCGCCATCGAGCGAGGCGTTCCGGTGGATGACGACCACGGTTTCCGCCATCACTTCACCAGTCATGTGACCGCGAATCTTGAGGCTCTTCACGTTCATGCGCCGGACGAACTGCACTTCCGAGCGGCGCTCGATGAGGACATGCTCGGCGGTGAGGCGGCCAGGGATTTTGCCGCTGTGATGGATGGTGACGGTGCCGGTGCAATGCAGGTTGCCCCGCAGTTTGCCTTCGATGAGCGCGGAACGACAGATGACACTGCTGCTGCTCAGGTCACCCTTCGAGGTGACGTGGATCTCGCCATGGGTCCGGATGGCGCGGCTGAAGCTGGTCGTAATCTTGTAGTCGCGAAGATCAAGATGCGCGCTGCACTTCGGGCACGTGGTGGAGCTGGCGGAGGCGATGACCTCCTGTTTTGCCTTGCAGTCGAAACACTCGACGACGGAGCTGCGCTGTTTCCCCCAAAGCCCATCGAACTTCCGGAGCAGCGAGGCGCCTCCTTCGGCGAGAGAAGGCCCGGGGTGCTGCTCCGCGCGCGGAGTACCCAGCCGGATCTCTGCCGGTTTCGGCGCCGTCGGCGAAAAAGCACCGCCGCACTGGCGGCACATCGTGCTCTTCGCGGCGGCATACTCCATCTGCTTAAAGCCGCAGTGTGGACACTCCACACTGATCTTAGCAGGGCCGGGCTTAGCCACTGGTCGCGAGGACGAAGCTGGCTGTAATTATCCGCGGGCGCCGAAGGCGGCCTTGGCCGGAGCGGGCGATTCGTCGTTGCGGACGATTTCAGGGCGCGAGTTCGCACCTGCTTTGCCGCCGGCGGCGCTGGTCACTTCAGACTTGCCGATGAAGGTGGCGCCTTCCTCGATGACGAGGCGGGCCGCCTTGAGGTCACCCTGCAGCGTGCAGCGCGATTTCAATTCGCAACGCTCGCCGACGGTGATGTTCCCCTGCACCTTGCCGAACACGGTGATCGATTTGGTCTTGATTTCGCCGCGAATGTCGGCGTTTTCTCCGATCGTCAAGACACCGTCAGAATGAATCTCCCCTTCCACTTTGCCGTCGATGAGGAGCTCTTTTTGGAATTTGATCGAGCCTTTGATTTCAACATCGCTCGAGAGGATGTCTTTGCCAGAATGTTCAGCCATAGTTTTTTCGTGATCGGTGATTGAGGGTGAGTTTCGCGGTTCGTCCCGTTGGGCGAGGCCATTCGTGTCATCATTCCCCGCGCTTAACGATCCTTCTCCGATAGACGACAGGGGCTTTTGCGGGAGGAATTTCTTTAACACGCCGCAGTATTCAGAGAGGCTGCCGCGTTGTCAACGTTTCCGTAGGGAAAAACCTGATTCAAATGGTGATTTTACGCAGTTTCAGGTCACCGGCGAGTTCAGGAGCAGCAAAGTAGCTGCTGCGGATGGCGCCCCGTTACGCCAAAATCGCCGGGCCGCTTCCCGGCAGCCTGGGCCCACCAGGATTCGAACCTGGGACCAAGGGATTATGAGTCCCCTGCTCTAACCGCTGAGCTATAGGCCCGCTTCGACCGCTGATTAAATCACGAACAACCCTACGTGACCAACCCCGAATGCTTTCGGGGCTGCTCTAACCGCTGAGCTATAGGCCCGCTTCGCCACCCGAATGAATCACGAACAGCTCCGCGTGACCAACACGAATGCGATCGCCGCTGCTCCAGCCGCTAAGCAAGACGCCGGCGACAGCGCCTTGCAGCAGGTGGCGCTTGCCCTTGTCAACACCACTACCCGTAAGGGAATTCGGGACCGCCTGCTCCTTTGCCTGTCCTGCGTCCGCGCCGGCAGATTTGTCCGGACCTCTCGCGAAAAATGGAACTCAAGACGCTCCCAACCGCACGGCAAACCGCGCACCCGCAGCAGAAAGGAGGAACTCGCCGCCTTCCAAGAGAATTCCTGCCCGCCAAAGCTGCGCGGGCATCAACTACTACATCACTCGAGCGATTCCTCGGTTCTACGAAACGGGCGCGTTCGCGCGCCACCTCCTGAAGCGGCGGGAGTCCCGCACATCCGCGGGAGGGGAACGTCACGTTTATCTCGCGGAGGATTCACACACACTTGACCGAAACAGATCTCACCGCAGAGCCGCACATCGTGGCGGGCCGTTCTCCCATTCCGTCGCGGTCGCAAGGTGCCGAACTCGCCGAAGGCGGAGTGCGTTACCGCACCTGGTGTAAACACGAACGCGCCGATGTCCTCATCCAGGACGAAGAAGGAGGGAGTCCGCGTGTTCTCCGCCTGACGCCGGAAGGCGACGGATATTTCAGCGCGCTCGACCCGCAGGGCGCCGCCGGCCACCTCTACCAATACCGCTTCGGGGAAAGCCAGGGCTGGCCCGATCCGGCCTCGCGTTTTCAGCCGGAGGGTGTCCACGGCCCTTCCATGGTGGTGGACCCCACCACCTACGCGTGGAACGACGAAGCGTGGATCGCGCCCCCATACTCCGAGTTAATCATCTACGAGCTGCATGTCGGGACCTTCACGGCGGAAGGCACTTTCCGGAGCGCGATCGGACGCCTCGAATATCTCGTCGCGCTTGGCGTCACCGCGATTGAGTTAATGCCGCTCGCGGATTTTCCCGGGGAGCGGAATTGGGGCTACGACGGCGTGATGTTGTATGCGCCGGCGCGTTGCTACGGCGAGCCGGGTGATCTCCGCGCGCTCGTCGATGCGGCGCACGCGCTTGGTCTGGCCGTCATCCTGGATGTTGTTTACAATCACTTCGGCCCCGACGGCAACTACACCGGCGTCTATCACGATCACTACACGGACGAGCAGCTGCACACGCCATGGGGTGCGGCTCTCAACTACGCGGAAGCGCCGGTGCGCGCCTTCTTCGTGGAGAACTCTCCCTATTGGATGCGTGAGTTTCACATCGATGGCTTCCGTCTCGACGCGACACATGAAATCGCCGACCGCTCACCGCGACATATCCTCGCGGAGATCGCGGAGGCGGTGCACTCGTTAGGCGGGTTTGTCATTGCTGAAGACGAGCGAAACGAACCGCGCCTTCTTCGCGACGCCGCCCGCGGCGGGCTGGGGCTCGACGGCGCCTGGGCGGACGATTTCCACCACGTCGTGCGCGTCCTGATGACGAACCAGCGCGACGGCTACTACGCAAACTACGCAGGCTCGCCCACCGAGCTGGCGCAGACCCTCGCCCATGGCTGGCTTTTTCGCGGCCAGAAGCAGCGCAGCACCGGGAAGCCGCGCGGGGGCGATCCCGCGGAACTGGAGCCGGCGCAGTTCGTCTATTGCATTTCAAATCACGACCAGGTCGGCAACCGCGCCTTTGGTGAGCGGCTGGGGCAGGTCACCTCGCCGGAGCAATACCGCGCGGCCTCGGCGTTGCTCTGCCTCGTGCCGCAGACGCCGCTGCTCTTCATGGGGCAGGAATGGTCGGCCTCCACGCCCTTCCAGTTCTTCACCGACCATAACGCGCAGCTGGGGAAGCTCGTCACCGCAGGGCGGCGCAAAGAGTTCCAGAACTTCGCCGCCTTTAGCGACCCGGACGTGTTGAAGACAATTCCCGACCCGCAGGCGGACAGCACCTTCACCGATTCAAAATTGCGCTGGGAAGAACTGCGCGAGCCGCCGCATGCCGGAGTGCTGCTACTTTACCGGGAGTTCCTCGAGCTGCGCCAGACCCGCCCCGCCTTCCGCCAGCGTTCGCGGGAGAGCTTCCTCGTCACGGAACTCGACCACGGAATCGTGGCGCTGTTCTTCGGCCGGACCGGCGAATACAACACCGCGGTGCTGGTGGACCTCCTGGGCGGGCACGCGCTGCCGAATCTCGACGACGCCCGCCTTGCCCCCGGCGGCGGACGTGACTGGCAGCCGCTGCTCTCGAGTAACGAA
>JACCZQ010000041.1 GCA_013695905.1 Chthoniobacterales bacterium | reverse complement strand
CCCCTCCGGGGCTTGGACCAAGGCGACCGTAAAAGGTCCCGGAGTTCCGCTGACGCTTCACTCCGGGCTCTATTCCGGCGCACCTCCGGTGCTGAAAAGACGCGGGTGCGCGGGCAGCGGTCAGGGACGTATATATGCTCGCGTGCTACGGCGCTAATATAGCGAACCTACTTACCCCTGCAGCGCGGCGCGCATTTGGGCGAAGCGGCTCTTGCCGGTGCTCTCCGCCACCGGCGTGGTGAGGAGCTTCTTCAGGTCGACGCGCTCCAGCAGATCAGGCGCGAGCTCTTTAATGAACGAACTCGGGTAACAAGCCGCCGTGCTGCCGTATTTCATCCGGTCGCGGCAATGCGTCATCGTCAGCGTCCGCCGCGCCCGCGTGATGCCGACGTAGAGCAGGCGGCGTTCTTCGTCGAGTGTGCCCTCGGTTTTCGACCGATCGTGCGGCAGCACACCTTCTTCGAGTCCGACGAGATAAACGTGGCCGAACTCCAAACCTTTGGCCGCGTGCATGGTAATCAAGGTGACGCCGCGTTTCTTCTCGATGTCGTCCTGCTTGTCCTCCTCCCGCTCCTGGTCGAGCACGATCTCATCAAGAAAGCCGCGCAAGCCTTTGTTTGAGCGCTGCGCGAAGTGTCCAAGATCACGCAGCATGTCGCCGAGGTTCCCTTCGCGCATGCTCGCTTCCTCCGCGGATTTGCAGCTGCGGCGCAGCTCCGCCGGGTATTCGATTTCGGTGATCAGCTTCGTGGCGACGGCGGCGAGATCGCAGAGCGGCTCCGTAATTTTTGTCTCGTAGTCGCGGATCAGCTCCACGAAGGCGGCAATGCTGGTCGCGGTGCGGCTGGTGAAATCACTCCTCAGCTCCGCTGACTGGAGCGCTTCCCACAGGCTGCATTTCTTCTGCACGCTCCATTGCAGCGCGCGCTCGACGGTCGCCGCACTGAGGCCGCGGGCCGGTGTGTTGATGATGCGCAGGAGATTGGCGTCGTCGCCGGGATTCACGAGGACGCTGAAATAGGCGAGCAGATCCTTCACCTCGCGCCGATCGAAGAAGCTCTTTCCGCCGACAATCCGATACGGAATCTGCAACCGGCGGAGATTCTCTTCGAGGATACGCGACTGTGCATTCATGCGGAAAAGCACGGCGAACTGCTCCCACGGCTCGCCGCTGTCGAGATGCCGCCGCTGGATTTCCTCGGCGACGAACTGCCCCTCGTCGCGGTCGTTCGGCGCCTCCACGAGGCGCACCTTCTCCCCGTCGCCGCGCGCGCTCCAGAGCCGCTTCGGCCGGCGGCGCGGGTTGTGTTTGATGAGCGAGTTCGCGGTGCCGAGAATTGAATTCGTGCTCCGGTAATTCTGCTCGAGCTTCACCACCGTCGGGTTCGGAAAATGGCGCTCGAAATCGAGAATGTTCGACACTTCCGCACCGCGCCAGCCATAGATTGATTGATCGTCGTCTCCCACGACCGCGACATTCCGCCGCTCATCCGCCAGCAACGTGACCAGCTCCAGCTGCAGGCGGTTCGTGTCCTGAAACTCATCAATCATCAGGTAGCGAAAACGGTCGCGCCAACGCTGCCGCACCTCCGGGTGCTCGTTCAGCAGCTTCACGGTGAGCAGCAGCAGATCGTCGAAATCGACGGCGTTCGCGGTTTTTAGCTCGTTCGTGTAACGGCGGAAGACGGCGCCGAGCAGCGTCTCGTCTTCAGCCGGTGGCGACCAGGCGTTGTTCTTCGCTTTGCTGATGAGGTTCTTCGCGAGATTCGGGTCGAGCTTTTCGTCCTTGGCGGCGGTGCGGGTGATGATCTTTTTGATCATGCCGAGCTGATCGCCTTCGTCGTAGATGCTGAAGTTGTTTTTGTAGCCCAGGCGGTCGATGCCCTGCCGCAGGATGCGCAGGCAGAGGGCGTGGAAGGTGGACATGGTCACCTTTTTTGCGGCCTCGCGTTCCACCATTTTTCCGAGCCGCTCCCGCATCTCGTTGGCAGCCTTGTTCGTGAACGTGACCGCGAGGATCTGCGACGGATCGACGCCTTGCGAGATCATGTAGGCGACGCGCACGGTGATAACGCGCGTCTTGCCGGTGCCCGCGCCGGCGAGGATCAGGAG
>JACCZQ010000011.1 GCA_013695905.1 Chthoniobacterales bacterium | reverse complement strand
TGGTTGTCTTCCCGTTCGTGCCGGTGATCGCCACCACCGGGCGGGTGACGGAACGCCAGCCGAGCTCCAGCTCGCCGATCATCTCGACGCCGCGCGCGGCGAAATTTTTCCCGAGCGCCGACTCCGGATCGATCCCGGGGCTCCGCACCACCATGGTGTAATGGCTCGTGTCGCGTTCCGCCTCCGGGCCGCAGGTGACAGTGATGCCGCGGGCGCGGAGTCCCTCGACGGTGGTCTTGAGAATGGTCCGTTCTTCTGCGCTATCGAGCACGGTCACAGCCGCCCCTTCATCCCTCAGCAAATGAGCCGCTGCGGTGCCGCTGAGGCCCGCCCCGAGAACTGCCACCTTTCGATCCGTGTAACGCACAAGTTTACCTGAGTTTCAGCGTCGCCAGCCCGAGCAACGCGAAGACGGCGGAGAGAATCCAAAACCGCACGATGACGGTGTTCTCTTTCCATCCGGTGAGTTCGAAATGATGGTGGAGCGGCGACATCGCGAAGATGCGTTTGCCGGTGGTTTTGAAGCTCAGCACCTGCAGAATCACGGAGACGGCTTCGATGACGAACACGCCGCCGACCACGATGAGAAGGAGCTCCTGTTTACAGCAAATCGCGACCACCCCGATGAGGCCGCCGATGGCCAGCGAACCGGTGTCGCCCATGAAAACTTTCGCGGGATAACAATTAAACCAAAGGAAGCCGAGCCCCGACCCGACCAGCGCGGAGCAGACGACCGTTAGCTCGCCGGTGAAGGGATAGAACGGCACCTGCAGGTATTCGGCGATGCGGAAATTGCCCGCCGCGTAGGTGAGCAGCGCGTAGGCGAAGGCGACGGTGATGGTGCAGCCGATCGCGAGACCATCGAGGCCGTCGGTGAGGTTGACGGCGTTCGACGCGCCGGCGATGACGATGGCGAAGAAGACGAAGGTGAACAGCCCCATGTTGGCGATCACCGGCGCCTTGAAGAACGGCAGGTACAACGAGCGCGCCTGCACCTCGAGCAACGGGCTGGTCAGGAACACCACCGTGACGACGCCGGCCACGATGAGCTGCACCAGCAGTTTGAAGCGGCCGTTAATGCCTTCCGATTTTTTCTTGGTCACCTTCAGGTAATCATCGGCAAACCCGAGGCCGCCGAGCACCGTCATCGCAAAGAGCGCGAGCCAGACGAAGCGGTTATCGACTCGCGCCCAGACGAGACTGGAGAGCACCACCGCGCCGATGATGAGCACGCCGCCCATCGTGGGGATGCCCTGCTTGCCGCCATGCAATTCTGCGAGCCGATGCACCTCGGCGGCGGTGCGGATCGGCTGGCCCACTTTTAGCGAGATGAGCTTCCGGATAACGAAATTCCCGAAGACGAGCGAGATGGCGAACGCGGTGATCGCGGCGGCGACGGCGCGGAACGTGACATAGGTGAAGACGTTCAGCCCCGGCACTTCATCGCCGAAGAAATTCAGGTAGTACATCATCGCGTCGCACCCTCCAGCGGCCCGCGTTGGGCGAACTCCTCCAGCACCAGCTCCATGCGCGCGGTGCGGCTGCCTTTGATCAGGACGAGATCGCCGGCGCTGGTGTTTTCGCTCAGGAGGGCGGCGGCGGCGGCGGGCGTGGCGACGTGCTGCGTATTCTCCAGACCGGCGGCGCGCGCGGCGTGCGAGATGCCGGCGGCGAGTTCGCCGACGCTGATGAGGCGATCGATGCGAAACGCGGCGGCCGCCTGGCCCACTTCGGCGTGGCCGCGCTCCGCCTGCTGGCCGAGTTCGCCCATGTGACCGAGCACCGCGATGCGGCGTCCTTCGGTTTCGAGTTCCACGAGCGTGCGGAGGGCGGCTTTCATGGACTCTGGATTGGCGTTGTAGCTGTCATCGAGGAACTGCACATCGTGCACTTCGCGTAGCTGCAGGCGCGCTTTCGTGAGGGGCGTGGAGGCCAGGCCCACCGCGCAATCCTCGAGTGACATGCCAAACGCGCGTCCCGCGGCGACGGCGAGCATGGCGTTCTGCACCATGTGCAGACCGGGCACCGGCAGCTGCGCCCGGCAGCGATGCGCCCCTTCGAAGATGGTGAATTCGGAGCCACTGGCGCTCTGCGTGATCTGATTCGCGCGCAGGGTGCCGCGCTGCGTCCCGGCGAGGACGATCTTGGCGCGGGTGCGACGGCTGATTCCTTCGCTGAAGGGATCGTCGGCGTTGAGGATGAGGCTGCCGTCGCTGCCGAGCACCTCCGCGAGCGCGCCTTTCTCCTGCGCGATCGCTTCCTGCGAACCCATAAACTCGATGTGGGCGAGGCCGATGTTCGTGATGATGCCGGCGTCGGGGCGCGCGATCGCGGCCAGCGCCGCGATCTCGCCGGGGTGATTCATCCCCAGCTCCCAGACGGCGATCTCGTGCTGGGCGGTCGCCTCGAGGATGGTGCGGGGGAGGCCGATGTGGTTGTTGAAATTCCCTTCGGTTTTTGTGACGCGGAAGCGGCGCCCCAGCGCGGCGGCGACGAAGTCTTTCGTGCTGGTTTTGCCGTTGCTGCCGGTGATACAGATGACCTTGAGCGGGAGCGCGCGGCGGTAGCCGGCGGCGATTTGCTGGTAGCCGACAAGAGTGTCTGCGACGCGGAGCAGCGCGAAGTTTTCCGGGTCGTGGCCGCTCCAGCTTTCCTCGACGAGAGCGCCGCTGGCGCCGCGCTCCGCGGCCTGCTCCACGAATTTGTGGCCGTCGAAATTTTCGCCGCGAATAGCGACGAAGAGGTCGCCCGGTTGCAACGTGCGGGAGTCGGTGCTGACACGCGTGATCTGGACGGCGGCAGCACCACCGCTGAAGGTGGCGCCGGCGTATTCCGCGAGCTTCGAGAGAGGGAGCGCGTCCATTATACTTGGAATAGCATTCCGGAGACTTGGGGAGCGCAGGCTGCCAG
>JACCZQ010000538.1 GCA_013695905.1 Chthoniobacterales bacterium | reverse complement strand
CGATGTTCCTCCCGGAATACGACGCCGCCGGGCAGCGGCTCGACATTCCGCACACGAAGGTCTTCCCGGAACCGATCGACGGCGAGAAGCTGCTCCATGCCATCGCCCGGGCGGAGGAGCAGCGGCTGACGGGGATGGATCTCTTCCACTCGTTAGACGTGCTCCAGATGTGCTGCCTCAGCGGGCGCAGCGGTGCGGTGCAGTTCGTGAAAGGCTCCGCCACCGCCATCGTTTATCTGCAGAGCGGACAGATCGTGCATGCGGAACGCGGCCCCGCGCGCGGCGCGGAGGCGCTCTATGAGATTGTGCCCTGGGAGGCGGTGGAGTTTGCCTACGATTACGCGGTCCGGGCGCCGGTCTCCACCATCACGGTGCGCTGGGACGAAGCCATCGTCAGCGCCGTCTCCCGGCGCAAATCCCAGGCAGTGGGCGCCGCCGCGCCCCCCGTCAGCAGCACACCTCCGGCCGCGCCGAAGCCCGAGGGAAAAGCCGGAAAGTGGGGACTCTTCGGCGGCCCGCGCTAACGCGGCGACTCCGTCCCCGCCTCGCCGGCGCTGTTCTCCGATTGCCGCCCCAAGGAAGCGGACGCTCCGCGAAGCAGACGCTTCCATGGAAGCTAAGGCCCCCGCTTCTCTCACCCGACTCCCCTTCGCTGTCATTCCGACCGAAGTGGAGGAATCTCTTACTCCTTCCGTTTCTGACGCGCTGACTGCCGGAAAAAATTAGAGATGTCTCCCGTCACGGCGGGTAAACTATTTCGCTCGACATGACAAACCGAGCCTCTGCGCCGGCATGAGGCCGCCGACCCTAAACCCCTCCAGCCTCACCCACCGAAACAGCAGCGTTTCCCCTGCTCCACAATCCGCTCTCCCTCCTCGTCGCCGCTTTCATCTCCGGCGACTTGCGCTACTATAGCGCCCGATGAGAAAACTGGCTGCTCTCGCGTGCGCTTTGCTGATGGCAGCGACCGCTCAGGCGCAGGTGCAGCTCGAGCTGAAATTCGCGCGGCTGCATTACATCGCCTACGAGCCGGTCATCGCCACGGTGAAGATTACCAACCTCGCCGGCCGCGACATCGAACTGCGCAACGAACGCCAGCAGCACTGGTTCGGCTTCGAAATCAACACCACCGAAGGACGGATCCTCGCCCCGGCCCCGCAGGATCCTGAGCCGCCGCTCGTCATCGAAGCCGGCCAGACGGTGACGCGAAAGATCAACCTCACCCCGCGCTTCCCGGTGCACGAGCTCGGCCCTTACCACGTCCGCGCGAACATCTACTTCGCTGATCTCGACAAGTTCTTCTATTCACAACGAAAAGTCTTCCACGTCGGCGACGCGCGCCCGATCTGGCAGCGCACCGTCGGCGTTCCGGAGGGCCTGCCGGGCGGAGGCGGCGTCCGCACCTATTCCCTGCTCTCAAACCGCTTCCCGGATCACACGAAGCTCTACGTCCGAGTCGAGGACAAGAGCAGCGCCGCCGTTTACAGCACATTCTCGTTAGGCCGGGTCATCGCGATCGACGAGCCACAGGTGGAGCTCGACCGCCAGAACGAGCTGCACGTGCTCCACTGCTCCGCCCCGCGCACCTGGGCCTATTCACGAATCGGCCTGAATGGCCAGCTCCTTGCTCGTTCCACTTTCATGGAAACCAAAACCCGGCCGCGTTTGCGGCAGGCTGAGAACGGCGGCATCGGCGTGCGCGGCGGCATGATCGAAACGCCCGCTGCGGCGGCTGCTCCCGGCGCCCCGACTGCGCCGGGCGCCGCCAAGTTGTCGGCCCGACCACCCAACATTCCGACTGATGATTAAACTGCTGCGCTTGATTCTGCCTCCTGCCCGGAGCTTCGTGCCTGTCGCCGCCCTCTTCGCGGCGTGCGCTTTCGGCGCGAGCGACGTGCGCGCACAATCCCGCACCATCGTGATCGATCCCGGCCACGGTGGCCATGATCGCGGGGGCGTCCCCGGCCAGCGAATCTCTGAAAAGCAGATGACGCTGGATGTCTCGCAGCGATTGGCTCGCATCCTGGAGGCGAGCGGCTATCGCGTCGTCATGACGCGGAACAGCGACGTGTTCATCCCGCTCGGGACCCGCGTCGCCACCGGCAACTCGTATCGCGGTGCCACCTTCGTCTCCGTCCACTTCAACTCGGCCCAACGCGCCGGCGCCAATGGCATCGAGACTTACTACTATCGCGGCGATAGCGGCGGGCTGGCGGCAAATATCCACCGCCACGTCGTCGCGGCGGTGCCGACCGAGAATCGCGGGATTCGCCGGCGCGGCTTCTACGTCCTGAGGCAGACACGTGTCCCCTCGGTTCTCCTCGAGCTCGGGTTCCTGACCAATCCACGCGAGGGCAGCCTCGCCATGAATGCAGCCCACCGGCAGCGCCTCGCGGAAGCCGTCGCGCGCGGTATTCGCCGGCAACCGCCACCGGCCACCCGTGGTCTTGTCGCGGGCTCAGCCCGCTCGGCCGATGTCCTCGCGCCCACCATCAGAGGCCACGACGTCGTCTATCCCGCGCCCCGACCGCCGCGCCGCAGCCAGGCCCGCTACTACAGATCGTCCCGCTCCCATCGCGCCTCCGATCGGAAACGCGCCGGCAGCAGCAAGCGGAGCGGCACCACCAGCCCGCGCAAAAAGAAGAAAAAAAGCCGTCGCTAATAAGGTGAACCTCCCCGTCGTCAGTTCCGCCGAGATGCAGGCAGCGGAAGAGGCGGCGTTTGCCCGTGGAGTCACTGCCGAGTCGCTCATGGATGAAGCCGCGGCCGGCATCGCGCGCTGCGTTTCACAATTTTTTCCGCAGCCCGGCCGCTGCATCGCTTTCGCCGGCAAAGGCAACAATGGCGGCGATGCCCTCGCCGCAGCCGCGATCCTGCAGGACCTCGGCTGGGAGATCCAGCTGCAGCTGGCGTTTTCGGAGACCGAACTCGGAGAGCTCCCGCGAAAGAAGCTCGCGACAATCCGGAGGGACGCGGCGCGGCGCGTCCGCGGTCCTCTGATCATCCTCGACGGCCTCCTCGGCCTCGGCGCCAAACCACCGCTCCGCGAGCCGATCCGCTCCGCCTGCCGCGAGATCAATCAGCTGCGGCGCGAGCGGAACGCATTCATCTTCGCGCTCGATCTTCCGACCGGTCTCGACGGTGACTCCGGCGACGCAGCTGAGGATTGCGTCGTCGCGGATTGCACCATCACGATCGGATTCCCGAAGCGCGGCCTCGTCGCGGATCAGGCGCTGGATTTCGTCGGCCGGCTCGAAGTCGTCCCGCTCCCCGACCTGACGCCGCCCGCTCGCACCGATTCCGGGATTGTCGCCACGGCCGCCTCGCTCCGGCATCTCCTTCCGCGGCGACCATTCAGTGGCTACAAGAATCAATTCGGCCGCGTCGGTGTCATCGCCGGCTCCCGTGGCCTAACCGGGGCGGCGCTGCTCTGTTGCTCGGGCGCGCTGCGCGGCGGCGCCGGGCTCGTCAACGTTTTCGTCCGCGAAGATATCTACCCGATTGTCGCGGCCGCGGCGCCTTGGGAAGCGATGGTCATTCCCGTCACCTCCTATCGCGAGGCGCTGGAGCGCGACGTCGCCGCATGGGCCATCGGCCCTGGTCTCGGTCAATCCCACGCTGAAGAGATCCTCGGCCTCATCGAGGAAGCGGAGACGCCCATGGTCATCGACGCTGACGCCCTGAACGTCCTCGCCAGCGACATGGAAGTCCTCGCCCGCAGCCGCGGCCCGCGTTTGCTCACGCCGCACCCTGGCGAGATGAAGCGGCTGGGCGGCGACGGGAACGAATCTCGCGCCGGGATGGCCACGAAATTCGTCGAGCAACATCGCGTCACGCTTTTGTTGAAGGGCAGCCGCACCATCGTCGCGGAGCGTGGTCAGCCGCTGAGTTACAACGCCCCCGGCACTCCGGCGATGGCGACCGGTGGCATGGGCGACGTGCTCACCGGCGTCTGTGCCGCGCTCCTCGCGCAGAAACTCTCCCCGTACGATTCGGCGCGGCTCGGCACCTGGCTCTGCGCGCGCGCCGCCGAGATCGCGCTCTGCGCTGGAGCCGCCAGCGAACAATCCCTCCTCCCGCGCGACGTCATTGAGCATCTCGGCCCTGCCTTTCGGGAGCTCCAGGCAGGCTAACTAGCTAGTTAGTCGCCGCGCGCCGTGGCTGCGGCGCCTCGCCTGTAGCTGCGGCGCTATGCGCCGCACGGGTCTGTGCTCCGCTAACTAAATCTCAGCGAGTGGCCCCCACATACCCGTGTCGCCCACAGGGCGACAGCTACACGGCTAACGCCGCACGCCCCGATCGTCGGGCGATGTCCTACTCCACCGTCACGCTCTTGGCGAGATTGCGCGGCTTGTCCACGTCGCGGCCGAGCTCCACCGCCATGTGATACGCGAACAGCTGCAGCGGGATGACGCTCAGCACCGGCATCACAAATTCCGGCGCTGACGGCACGGTGATGATGTCGTCGGCGAGATTCTTCAGACGCGCCGCACAATTGCCCGAGGTGACGGCAATCACCGGCCCCTTCCGCGCTTTCACCTGCTCCATGTTGTTCACATTCTTCGAGAACACCGCGTCGTCCGGCGCGATGAAGATCGACGGCAAATCCGGACGCACCAGCGCGATGATGCCGTGCTTCAGCTCGGCGCTCGGATGACCTTCGGCGAAGAGGTAGGTGATCTCCTTCATCTTCAGCGCGCCCTCGAGCGCGACGGGATAATTGAACTGCCGTCCGAAGAACAGCATCCCATCCACCGACGCATATTTCTTCGCGATCTCGCGGATCTGGTCGCTCAGCTTCAGCGTTTCCTCGATCTGCGACGGGAGCGCCTCCAGCGCGTCGATGATATTCGAGCCTTCCGACGTGGAGAGATGCCGCATCCGGCCAAAGAGCAGACCGAGCAGCGACATGATCGTCACCTGCGAAGTGAACGATTTCGTCGCGGCAACGCCGATCTCCGGCCCCGCGTGCATGTAAACGCCACCGTCAGTTTCGCGTGCGATCGTGCTCGCCACGTTGTTGCAGATGCCGAGCGTGCGATAGCCTTTGCGCCGGCTCTCGCGGAGCGCGCCGAGCGTGTCGGCAGTTTCGCCGCTCTGGCTGATGGTGAACACCAGCGTATGGCGCGCCATCGGGGTGTTCCGATGCCGGAACTCGCTCGCGAACTCCACCTCCGTCGGGAGTCCCGCGAGCTGCTCCAGCACGTATTCGCCGATCATCGCGGCGTGCAGCGCCGTGCCGCAGCCGGTCAAGACAATGCGATCGACGTCGCGCAGCTCTGCCGTTGTCATCTCGAGACCGCCGAGCTTCGCGGTGCACTCCTCGTGGCTCAGCCGTCCGCGCATCGCATCGCGGACGGAATCCGGCTGCTCATAGATTTCCTTGAGCATGTAGTGCGGGTAATCGCCTTTCTTGATGTCTTCGTCGGTGAACTCGACTTTGCTGACCTTGTAATTTCCGCCCTCGCCCGCGACGGAGCTGATCTCGAACTTGTCCCGCTCCACTGCGACCACGTCGAAGTCGTTCAGGTAAACCGCGTCCCGCGTGTAGGCGACGATGGCGCTCACATCGCTGG
>JACCZQ010000527.1 GCA_013695905.1 Chthoniobacterales bacterium | reverse complement strand
GTCGTGCAGATATGCGCCTCGCTGCAGACCTGCGCCCACACCTTCGGGTCCGGCTCGATGGCCAAATCACTTAACGATCCATCCGTCGTGCGCCCCGCCCATTCCGCCAGCCGCCCGAGTTCCTCCTGCTCCGAGGTCGTGAACAGCTCCGCCGATTGCTGGATCGCCCGCTGCAGTCGCCGCGGGCAAAGGTAATTCTGCCGCCCCTTCATCAGCGCCGCCTCGAACTCCATCGGCAGCACCTTCGCCAGAATCGGGATGTCTTTGTGGATCAGCTGCTCCTGCAGATTGATCGTGTGGGTGGAGATGATCGCCTTTTTTTTCTGCTCCAGCGCGTAGAGGATCGCCGGCACCAGGTAGGCGATCGATTTCCCCACGCCGGTCCCCGCCTCCACCACCAGGTGCTGCTCCTGCTCGAGCGCCTGCGCCACCGCCACCGCCATCTCCTGCTGCTCGACGCGGTACTCGAAATTCTTCGCCTTCGCCAGCAATCCGCTCGGCGAGAAGATCGTCCGCACCTGCTCCACAAACTCGCTGCCGAGATTTTCCTTTAGCGCGATCATCTGGTTTGCGGTTTACGGCGAAGCATTTTGCGACTTTGATTGAAACCCCGCAGCAGCCTTCCGGCTGGAGCGGTTAATCTAATCGCAAATCGAAATTCGAAATTCGTAAATCGCCGTGAAACTGCTCGATCGTTACGTCCTGCAGAATTTCCTGCGCGCCTACCTTTACTGCATCGCCGCGTTCGTCTCCATCTGGCTCATCTTCGATATCAGCGACAATGTCTCGCTCTTCCTCGAAGTCCGCGCCTCCGTCCTGCTGGTGGCGCAATACTATCTCCTGCAGGTCCCGCAGATTCTCGTCATTCTCCTGCCGGTCGCGCTCATGCTCGGCCTGCTCTTCAGTCTCGGCCGCATGTCGCGCACGAACGAGATCGTCTCCATGCTCACGGCCGGGGTCAGTGTCCCGCGCATGCTGCTTCCGTTGATCCTGATGGGCGGCGTCACCGCGGCGGTGAGTGGCGCGCTCAATCACACCCTCGCTCCTCACGCCGAGGCCTCGCGCAAGATCTACTTCGACGCGATGCGCACCGACGCCCGCGACCGCGGCACCCTGACCGCACAAATCTTCCGCAACCGCACCGAGAACCGCACCTGGTTTATCAAGCAGCTGCGAGAAGGGGACACCGTCTTCGACACCGTCCAGGTTCTGCAGCAGGACGAGCAGGATCATATTGTGCAAAATTACATGATCACCCGCGCCCTTTATCACGAGGACCGAAAGGCGTGGGAGCTGCAGCTGGTGCGGATCATGAGCTACGATAAAGCCGGGAATATCACGGGCGAAGAAAACCATGAATCGCTCCTGAAGACCGACTGGAGTGAAACCCCTTTTCGCCTGGCCAGTTCAAACATGCGCGCTGAATTCATGAGCCTGCCCGAGCTGCGCGATTACCTCCATTACAACGCCGATTTCCCGCCCAGCCTGCTGGCGCCGTTCGCCACCCATTTTCACTATCGGCTGGCCCTGCCGTGGACCTGTCTGGTGGTGGTGGTGATCGCCGCCCCGCTCGCGATCGGTTTCTCCCGCGCCAGTGTCCTCACCAGTGTCGCGGCCGCGATCGGGCTCGTCTTCTCGATGAATTTTCTCACGCACCTCTTTCTCGCGCTCGGCGAAGGCTCCCGCATTCCGCCATGGGCCGCGGCGTGGACTCCGAACCTGCTCTTCGCCGCTGTCGGCCTGCTCCTGCTTTACCTGCGCTCGACCAATCGCGAAGCGCGCAGCCTCAATCCTTTGGCCCGCCGCGCGCTCGCCTAACGAATGAACCCGCTCGCCCACGACTGGCCCATCAAACACCGCGCCGATGTCTGCGCCGCCACTCAGCGTCCCTTCGAGCCCGGGGAGCAGTTCTACACCCTGCTCTTCCGCGAAGGCCACGGCTACCGCCGCGAAGACCTGAGCGAGGAAGCGTGGAATTCCCGCAACGAAAACATCCGGCCATTCTCCTTCTGGAAAACGCGCTACGAACCGCCACCACCCACACCTCCAGAGCCGCTCGCGAAAGAAAGCGCGGAAGAGCTGCTCCGGCGACTGCTGGCGGAGCATCAGCAACCAAACGCCTGCTACGTCCTCGCAGCGATGCTCGAGCGGAAACGCATCCTGAAGCCGGTAAAAACCGAAGACCACGACGGCGCCCGCGTCCTTGTCTATGAGCACGCGAAGAGCGGCGACGTCTTCATCGTCCCCGACGTGCAGCTGCGCCTCGACGAATTGGAGTCGGTGCAAAACGAAGTCGCGAAACTCCTGAAGGACGCCACATGATCGCGACGCCTGGAGGGACGCCCGCTGTGGCGTCCGTTGCAGCCGGGACGGGACAGCGCCCGTCCCTCCACTGGTTCGGCGAAGGCAAGTTCCCGCTCTACCTCGCGCCGATGGCCGGCGTCTCCGACAAAATCTTCCGCCAGCTTTGCAAGGAACGCGGAGCGGATGTGCTCGTCTCCGAATTCGTCTCCGCAGAAGGCGTATTCCGCCGCAACGAACGCACCCGTGATTACCTCGACTTCGACGAGTGCGAACGCCCGCTCGGCGTGCAGCTCTTCGGCGGCCACGCCGGGCACATGGCCGAAGCAGCCCGGCACGTCATCGATTGGGTGCGCCCCGATTTCATCGACCTGAATTTCGGCTGTCCCGTCAACAAAGTCGTCGCAAAGAACGGCGGCTCCGCGTTGCTGAAAGACTGCGGCACGCTCGCTGCCGTCGCGGGTGGAGTGGTTCGTGCCGTCGCGCCGGTGCCGGTGACAGCGAAGATCCGCATCGGCTGGTGCGAGAACACCATCAACGCGACACAAGTTGCGCGAATCCTGGAGGACCTCGGCATCGCCGCGATCGCGGTGCATG
>JACCZQ010000522.1 GCA_013695905.1 Chthoniobacterales bacterium | reverse complement strand
CGCGAAGCCCATCAGAGACAGCAGCGCCGTCGAGCCGCCTTCAGGCACGCCCACACCCGGTCCCGAGGCCGATCGGAGCAAATGGGACAATCTCGCCAGTCCCGCGCGCGGAGCTGGCGCTCTGTCTCGTGGTGCCCGTTTCGAAACTTGCACTCTCCCGGCCCGGCAAGTTGGAAACTTGCGCCACCTACCCATTCAGCATGCCGCGTCCCGCGCCACGCGGCGTTTCCGGCGCAGGAAAGCCATCGCGAGACACGCCAGCCCCAAGAGCGCCAGCCTGCACCCCCCTCGGGCACCGCGGTCGGGCTCCTCTCTAGCGTCAGTCGCCCCAGCAACGTGCTGCTCTGCTCGGAACCGATTTCGACCCCCCTTCGCCCGCCCGCGCACGATCTCCGTGGCCTCCTCCTCCCAGCCACTGCGGCTGGCGTCGAGTTTCTCGATCACCTGCAGGTCGGCGCGCTTCACGAGCGACTTGTAAAACGAGCGGCGCTTGTCCACCTCGCTCGAGCTGAGGAGAAATGTCACCCCGTCCGGCAAGCCCGCCTCCAACGTGTCGCCGAGTTCCTCCAGCGCCGTCTGCACAGCGGCCGAGCGCCCGATGACGGAATCCCCGAGACAATTCGCATTCTTCAGCCAGACCAGCTTCCCGCCGAAGAACGGCAGCGTCTGCAGCGCCTCGATCGCCGCTCGGACGCGACTCGCCGATTGCTCGACGTTATCGCCGCAGCCGTCGATCACCTCCAGACCGAAATCGCCCGCATCCGCCGGTGCGAGGTGCGCCGCCAGCTCGGCCGCGGCGCGTTTCACCTCGCTCTCATCCGAGCCGACGACCGCATGGATGTTCGCTGTGGTGCGCGCAGTTTTCTTCATCGGGTGAACCGCGCAAACTTCCGCTCAAACGCCGCCATGTCACGGAACTCGGCACCATAAAGCGCGACGAGCGCCACCTGCACCGGCTCCCCGGAAATCACCCGCTCCACGAATCGTGGGAACAGCTCCTTCGGATAGCGATTGCACAAATACCGCACAAACTTTTCCCCACTCTCATACAGCTGCTGGACGCGCTCCGGGTCCGACGGATAACGATCAAGCGACGTTAACTCCGCCACCGTCAGCTGTGCGGAGCGGAGGGCCGTCTGCGTCCGCCGCGCGGTCTGTGAGCGTTGCGCTGCCACACTCGCGCGTCCCATGTATTCCGCGAAACCCTCGTTCAACCAGAGCGGCCACGGTCGCCCGCGGTAGAGCCGCGCGATCACCGCGTGCGTCGTCTCGTGCGCCACGTTTTGCGGATCGAACGCACCGCCCTCCTCCCGTACATCCAGGAACAATTCATCGCCACGCGCGAAACTCACCGACCACGGCGGCGCGTCCGATTTCGCGAGGAACGCCTGCCACTCCGCGCGATCCTTGAAGATGTAAACGTGCGACTTGCGGGCGTATTGCTCCCGCGTCGCGCCGAGCTCCTTCGCCACAAACCAGAGATGAAACTCGATCTCGCGCGCCACCGCATTCCCGTCGCGCACCCGCCGGTAGTGGAGAATGAAATTCCCCGTCTCCGCGTGTTTCCATTGCTCCGGCTTGATCTCCAGCGCCGCCTGCCCGAGCACGCTCACACTCCGCTCAGAAAGCTGCGCCCACGTCTTCTCAATGAGCGGCACATTCCGCGGCGGCGGGGTGGAACCGGGCGGCGTTTGCGCGCCAGCCGCTGCGCACCACAAGCCCAGCAGCAACAACAGACAAACGCGACACATCGAACGAAACAAATACCCGCAGCGCGCGAACGTGTCGAACCGCGCCGCAATGTTCTTCCGGCTGGTTAAGTGCGATCAACAGGAGCAGCCTGCGTGCGCCAACTGCGCACCAGAAGTGCCAAGGCCGTTGCTTGCCTCGTGCCGTGGTGCGCCACCCCCGGTCGCGATGCTGAACGGAGCACCGGAGGTGCGGCGGAATAAAGCCCGGAGTGAAGCGGGAGCGGAACTCCGGGAATCGCCGACGCACCAGGCACAAGCCCCTGAAAAGGGGCGACGGAAGGAACGCGTCATCTCAGCGCACCACGTCATCTCTCGTTGCAGCGAGTGCGCTTTCCGTCACCCCCTCCGGGGGTTTGGCTCTCTCCCGTGGCGGAAACCCGGAGCTCTGCTTCGCGTCGCTCCAGGCTTTATTCCGTCGTGCCTCCGGCACTTGGGCTTCGGAGAGTGCTCGGTCGCGCAACTCGCGACAGGTCTAATGCGCTGGCGGGCTTGATGAGGGGCGCAAAAGGCTGCCGATCTTGCGCGACTTTACGGCCGGGACAGCACCGTCGCCGCTGCTACACGCGCGAGCCGCGGCGGCGGGGGGTGCCGCTGCTGCGGGAGTATTTCACCGGCTTTCGTTTCGGCTCGATCTTCGAGATCCCGCTGCCGCTCTTTACCTCCAGGATTTGATCGCGCAGCAATGCGGCTCGTTCGAACTCGAGGTTCTTGGAGGCGGTTTGCATTTCATCCTCCAGCTCGCGGAGCAGCTCGGTGAGGTTGAAATCGCCACCAGCTTCGTTCACGACTGACGCCGCAATCTCGCGGCCGCGCAGGATGGTGTGGAGGCTCTCCTGGATGGCGCGCGTGACGGTCGTCGGGGTGATGCCGTGCTTCTCGTTGTACTCCATCTGCTTCGTGCGGCGGTAGTCGGAGATGGAGATCAGCGCCTGCATGCTTTGCGTGACGGTGTCGGCGAATAGCACCACCTCGCCGTTGATGTGACGCGCGGCGCGGCCGGCGGTTTGGATGAGTGAGGTTTGGCTGCGGAGGAAGCCTTCCTTGTCGGCGTCGAGGATGCAGACTAACGACACTTCCGGCAGGTCGAGGCCTTCGCGCAGCAGGTTAATGCCGACGAGGATGTCGAAATCGGCGGCGCGGAGGGCGCGGAGAATCTCCACCCGCTCAATGGTATCGATGTCGCTGTGGAGGTAACGCACCTTCAGCCCGACATCGCGCAGGTAATCAGACAGATCTTCGGCGGTGCGCTTTGTGAGGGTGGTGACGAGGACGCGCTCGTTTTTCTCCACGCGACCGCGGCAAAGCTCGATCGTGTCGTCGATCTGCTGCTTCAATGGCATGAGTGTGATCTTTGGATCGAGCAACCCGGTCGGTCGGATGATCTGCTCCACGACAAGTGGCTTGCCCGGCGTGTAGACGTCGAACTTCTCCGGCGGCTCATCAGTGCGGGAGAGTAGCGCAAGTTTCCAACTTGCACGATCGGGAGAAGCCAAGTTGGAAACTTGGGCTACGCCAGGCAGGACAAACGGCACCCCCTCGTCCTGGCCGATTCGTTCGCGTTTGTGGGGAAAATACCCGGTGTTGCCCACGATGCTGTTCTTGATCTCGAACTCGGCGGGCGTGGCGCTGACGTAGGTGAGCTGATTCGTCGAGGCCATGAACTCCTTGAAGTTCAGCGGCCGGTTATCGAGTGCGCTGGGCAACCGGAAGCCGTATTCCACCAGCACGGTCTTGCGGGACTTGTCGCCTTCATACATGCCGCCGATCTGCGGAATGGTGGCTTGCGATTCATCGATCACGAGCAGGTAATCTTTCGGGAAGAAATCGAGCAGCGTGAACGGCTTCGAGCCCGGCTCGCGACCGCTGAGATGGCGCGA
>JACCZQ010000484.1 GCA_013695905.1 Chthoniobacterales bacterium | reverse complement strand
TCTGGCAATTCGCCGCGCGCGAGCTGGCGTTCGGAAATTGGAAACTCCTGGAGCTGCAGCTCGGCACCCCCGAAGAATCCCGCTTCTACACCCCTGCCCCGGGCGAGCAGGTGCAGGTCACCGGCATCGTGGAAGCGGCGTCATCAGTGCCGCGGCCCGGCAGTGTCCCTTATAGTGATCACGTGATGGCGGTGCATCTCAGCGGCTTCACGATTCCCAACCAACCGGCAGCAGAACCGCTCCAGGCTCTGGTTTACCTCGAAAGCATGCGCGAAAACGTCTGGACACCCGCCGCCCGTCTTCGCCCCGGCGATCGCGTGACCTTGCGCCTCCGCGCGTGGAGCGATGTCGCCGCGCAATTCGAGCAGATCAATCGCACCGATCTCGACGATCCGGCGATCCAGCTGGAGGAGCCGGTCTGGGGCGAGCTGCCCCTGTAGCTGCTTGCCCCCGCCTGCATCGCTGTGCGAAGCAACTGCGGGCACGGTATGGCAAGCACGGGTCTGTGCGTGGTCACCCGCGAGAGCGGAGGCACAGACCCGTGTCGCCCACAGGGCGGCAGCTACATACGCGCCCCTCTTGCTTTTCCGCAGCACCCGTGTTCAATAACAGCCCGCTGCTCAGCCCCGCCCCCCCGGCGGCTCGGGTTTTTGAGACCAGCGGCCCCTACCCATGTTCATCACTCTATTAGCTCAGGCGGCGCAGCCCACGCCCGCCGGCCCGAACCCGCTCGCGTCGTTCGTGCCGATCATCCTCATCTTCGTCATCATGTATTTCCTGCTCTTCCGTCCGCAGATGAAGCGGCAAAAAGAGCAGGCGCGCCTCGTCGCCGCACTCAAGACCGGCGACCGCGTGATCACCTCCTCCGGGATTCACGGCCTCATCTCGAACGTGAAAGACCGCACCATCACGCTCAAGATCGCGGACAACGTAAAGATCGAGATGGACAAATCCGCCGTCACGAACGTGATCAAGTCCGACGCTTAACCGCCGCGCCCCACGTTATGAACCCTGTCGTCACGTTCTCCATCGGTCTCGTTTTGCTGATCCTGTTCGGCTGGTATTTCGCCACCGACCACGGCTTCAAACGCCGCCTCATCGCCGCCGCGCTGCTCCTCATGCTGGTGCTGTTCAGCGTCGTCACGATTTATCCGCCTAACGAGAAGGTCGCCCTCGGCCTCGACATCAAGGGCGGGACGTCCTTCCTGATCCGTCTGGTCCAGGTGGAGGGGACAGAGCGGGAGATCACGCCCGTCATGCAGGAGCAGGCGGTGGAGGTCATCCGCAAACGGGTCGATCGGTTCGGCGGCGGCGAGCCCATCATCAGCCCGGTGGGGGCGGATCGCATCCTGGTGCAGATCCCCGGTCTCGGCGCGGAGCGGATCCAGGAAGCGCGGACGCAGCTTTCCCGGGTGGCGCAGCTGGAGTTCCGGATGGTCTATCCGGACAACGGCGATCGCTTGCGCGCGATCGACGGGGGCACGGAGGTGATCCCGCCTGAGTACCGCATCGAAAATTATACGATGCATGCCGAACCCGGCCGGAAGGCGGAGGAAGAGCGGCTGCTGGTGAAGAAGAAGGCGGATCTCGGCGGCGATCGGGTGACCAGCTCTTCCGCCTACTACGGGAATGAAGGGTGGACCGTCGATCTGCGCTTCGACAGCGAGGGCGGTAAACTTTTCGGCGACATTACGGAGAAATTTAAAGGCTACCGGTTCGCGATCGTCCTCGACGGCGTCATTCAATCCGCACCCGTCATTCGGGATGCGATCTACGGCGGCAGCGCTGTGATCACCGGCCGGTTCACGGAAGAAGAAGCGCGGAACCTTGCCAGTGTGCTGGAGAACCCGCTGCAGACGCCGGTCAGCATCGAAGAGGAACGCAGCGTCTCGCCGACGCTAGGCGCCGACTCGGTCCGCAGCAGCATCGTGGCCGGTCTCGTCGGTCTCCTGCTGACGATGATTTGCGTGATGCTTTACTACCGGCTGCTTGGGTTCATCGCGAACCTGGTGCTCATCGTCAACCTCGTCATGCTGATCGGCGCGCTGACGATGTTTAATTTCGTCCTCACGCTGCCGGGGATCGCCGGCATCATTCTCACGATCGGCATGGCGGTGGACGCCAACGTGCTCATCTACGAGCGGCTTCGCGAAGAGCAGGCGCTCGGCAAGTCGCTGAAAGGTTCTGTGGAAGCCGGCTACGAAAAGGCGTTCAGCTCCATCTTCGATGCGAACGTCACCACCCTCATCACCGCGCTCATCCTGTTCTGGCAGGCGAGCGGCCCGGTGAAGGGTTTCGCCATCACCCTCACCCTCGGCATTATCGCTTCGATGTTCTCCGTGCTGATCGTGGCGCGGAATGCCACCGGTTGGTTGGTCGAGACGAGCCGCGTGAAGCGGTTCTCGATGATGAACCTGATCCCGTCCGGCAAGTTCGACTTCATGCGGCGTGGCCGCATTGCCACGCTCGCATCCGTCGTTCTGCTGATCATCGCCGCGGTCGTTTTCACCATTCGCGGCGAACGGAACTTCGGCGTTGATTTTCGTGGCGGCGATCTGCTGACGCTCAGCACCGCGCAACCGGTCGCGCTCGCCGAGGTGCGCCGCTCGCTTGAGCCGCTGCGACTCGCCGACGCGTCGATTCAGCAATCAGAGCAGGCAGGGCGTAATTACGTCACCATTCGCAGCGCGATGAACACCAGCGACGCCATCGCCGCGCGAGTGGCGGAAGCAATGCCGGACGCCGGATTCCGTGCGGAAGGCGCAGAACGCGTCGGGCCCCTCGTCGGGCGGGAGCTGGCGCGCAGCTCGTTGATTGCGCTGGGGCTCGGCATGCTCGGCATTTTGATTTACGTGACGTTCCGCTTCGAGTTCTCGTTCGCGATCGGGGCGATCGTCGCCGTTCTGCACGACGTGCTCCTGACGGTCGGCATCTTCGCGTTGCTCGATCGTGAGCTGACGCTGACGCTGGTCGGCGCGATTTTGACGATCGCCGGTTACTCAATCAACGACACCATCGTGGTCTTCGATCGCATTCGGGAAGGCCTCACC
>JACCZQ010000470.1 GCA_013695905.1 Chthoniobacterales bacterium | reverse complement strand
AGCGGTGGCAGAGAAGGTGAGAAACAGAACAGCAAGGAAAGGCCGCATGTGCAGCAGAATAGCGGGCGGGTTCGAACTTTGGAAGCGCGGCTAGCGTTCTGCAGCGAGTCGTTCGACGACGAGCCGTTTTGCGGCGGGAGACGCAGCCTTCAAAACCTGCACCTCGATGGCACCAGGCGATCTTTTGTTGTCGATGATCAAATCGCCGTCGCGATCAACGGCGGCAAAGCCCCTCGCGCTGGCGACAAGATCGGGACGCGCCGCCGCGAGGATCGGCAGCACGTCGAAGACTGGCCCACCTTCGTCGCCCGACATCTGCCTCCAGAACCACCTCCACGTGCTGGTGCGCGGCCGGAGGTAATCGCCTAACCAGCCGCGGGCAATCCGCCGCCAATCTTCCCGCCCGATCCGAAACCGCGAAGACGTGCCGACCGGCGCCAGCGTCAGCGGAGTACGGGAGCGAAGCACGTGCGCGGCAGACGCGGGGTCTTTGAAGATGTTCGCGTCGTGAATCCGCGGCCAACCGCGTGGGCTGAGCACCAGCTCGTTCGCACTGCGATGTCCGCCGAGGACAAGGACCCGCTCGATCCGCCGCGCCTCAGCCGGGTGCAGCTGCTGGAACGCCGCAAGGTTCGTCAGTGGCCCCAGCGCGATGTAAGTGAGCTTCCGTTCCTGCTGCAGCGCCGCGCGTAAGGCACGGCTTGCCTCCGTCTCCCGTGCCCGATCTGCAGGAAATCTCGCGCCGGGGAAGACGTGCCGTTCCGTCACGGCCGGGGCGCCGAACCGCTGCACCAGGTCACGCGCCACTGTGGTAGTCCGCTGCAGCGAGACATTTCCGTAAGTGGTGCTGATCCCCACGATCCGCAGCTCGGGACTGCGGAATGCCAGCAGCAGCGCAAAGGCGTCGTCAACCTCCCGCCATGGCGGCCCAATGGACGGATCAGTGTCGATCCACACGGCAGTCCCTGCATCCGCACGCAGGCCACAGACGAATGTCAGCATGTATGCGCACACGAACTGCAGCCGAATTGTCCTCATCGAAATTGCAAAACTATAGACTTCGCAGCGAGGCGCAGAGGCAATACTTTCGAGCTGTGAAGCTCCTCCGCGTGCTCCTTGTGCTCGTGTCGTTGTGCTGCATCGGCACAGCCGCGGGCCAAGGTGCAGATGATTGGCAGAAGACGTATGACCAGCTCCTGGAGCGGTATGCCGCCTCCTCGGGTGTGAAGTACGCCGCGTGGAAGGGAAATGCCGAAGACCTGAAGCGCCTCGACCAGGTGGTGAATGCGATCGGTGCCGCCAACATCAGCGGCCTTAATCGCAACGAGCAGCTGGCGTTCTATATCAACGCCTATAACGCCTGGATGCTGCACGAGGCGCTGGAGAAGTACCCGACGAAATCGGTGAAGGATCTGCTGTTCACGTTCTTCACGAGCAACCGCATCAAAGTCGCTGGCCAGCAGATGAGCTTCAACAAGCTGGAGAAGGAAGTCATCATCCCGAAATTTCAGGAGCCGGGGGTGCACTTCGCCCTGAACTGCGCCAGCCGGAGCTGCCCGCCGCTTGACCGGCGATTATTCCGCGGCAGCACCGTGCAGTCGCGGATGGAGCAGCTCGCGCGCGATTACATCAATTCTCCGCAAGGTGTGAAGTACGACGAATCTTCGAAGACGGCGCAGCTGTCGCAGATTTTCGAATGGTACGAGAGCGACTTCCGAAAAGAAGGTGGTCCGGTCGCTTACATCAACAAGCGCCGCAGGGAGCCGCTGCCGGAAGGGACGAAGATCACGTACCAGAAGTACGACTGGTCGCTGAACGAAGCGAAGTAGGGGACGCCATGGTTTCACTTGCCGAAACGCAGCCGCCGAAGAAGAACCGCTGGCGCGAACGCTGGCACGCGTTTCGGAATCCGATTCACGAGGAGAAGGCTCGGGTGTTGCGGGAGCGATGGAATGCGCTGCCGCCGTCGCTGCAGACGCCGAACCAAATCTCGGGGCGGCATCTGACGCATTGCGGTTTCACGCTTGGCGCGAGCTATTGCTCCTTCCATTGCACGCATTGTTATCTGCCGAAGAATGCGAATGAGATCCCGATCCCGTCGCTCGCGCAGGTAAAGGAGCAGATCGACGCGAACCGCCGCTTTCAGGGACCGGGTGGGGGATTGCAGATTACCGGCGGCGATGTGGCGGACGCTTACTGGAAAGCGGGCCGGCCGGACGAGCTGGTGGAGATCATCCAGTACGCTTATTCGGTCGGCTCCATTCCGATGCTGATGACGCACGGGCAGACGTTGATCGAGCATCCGGAATTCCTGGAGCGGCTGGTGGTGGAAGGCGGGCTGCGGCAGATCTCCGTCCACGTGGATATGACGCAGGCGGGGCGGCACGGCTTCCCGATCGGCCGCGTCAAATGTGAAGCCGATCTGCACCCGGTGCGGCAGGCGTTTACTGATCTGGCGTTGCGGATTCGCGCGAAGACCGGTTTCCCGCTGGAGTACGCGCTCAGCTTCACCGTCACGCGGCGGAATATCGATGACGTGCCGGAGGTGATCCGGTGGTATCTCGCCGATCCGCAGCGGAGCCACGTCTGGCGGATGCTCAGCTTCCAGCCGGAGGCGGATACCGGGCGCACGATTTCTCGCAGCGGCCGATCACGCCCGATGATGTGTGGGAGAAGATTTGTGAGGGGGTCGGCGTGTCGCTGCGGCGCGATGTGTCGATTTTTGGCCATCCCGACTGCAACAGCTGGGCCTCGCTCCTGATCGCGCGGCCCTCCGGCAAGTTTTTCCCGCTGCTGCCGGATGACAAGAAATTCGACAACTTGTTTGGCGAGGTCCTGGCGAAGATTGGCGGTCTTTCGCTGGTAAACGACGACGCCGGCACACCACCTTACCGGCTCGCTGGTGTCTTATTCCAGAATCCGCTGCTCGCGGTGCGGCTGGTGGTGCGGATGGCGCGTTATCTCTCGTCGCGAAAGGCGCCGCGGGAGATTCTCCGCTCGTTAGCCCGCGGACAGGTGCACACGCTCGGGGTCGGCATGCACAACTTCATGGATGCGAGCATGGTCGCGCGCGCGGACACAGATCCAGTCATCAAGGCGCGGCTCGACTCCTGCGTATTCAAAGGTGCAGTGAAGCGGAACGGGGAATGGCAGGCGGTGCCGATGTGCTCGATGAACCAGCAGACGTGGTCGGAGGTTTATGAGGGCCGGCTACAAGATCCTGAACTGCTGAAGGAGCCGCAGGTTTTCGCGCCGGCGAACGGAGCATCGAACGGAGCATCGAACGGCCACTGAAGATCAGCGTCATCATTCCGTCCTGGGGCGACGCAGAGAACCTGCGCGCGCGTTTGCCTGCGTTGCGCGAGGTGCACGAGGTGATTGTGGTCGAGGCCTCGCCCGAGGCTGAAGTGCCGCAGGGGGAGAATGTGACGGCGCTGCTCTGCGTCCGGCCGAGTCGCGGCAAGCAGATGAACGAGGGAGCCGCGGTCGCAACCGGAGACGTGCTCGCGTTTCTCCACGCAGACACTGAGATAGAGCCTCCGCACCTCGAGGCAGTGGCGCGCGCGCTCACCGATAGCCCCCATGCTATAGGTGGCGCGTTTTACCGGCAGTTCGACGAACGTCATCCGCGTCTCCGCTGGCTGGAATCCGTGGCGCGGTTCCTCACCCGAAATGGCGGGACGTTGTTTGGCGACCAGACGGTATTCGTCCGGCGCGAGGTGTTCGACCAGCTCGGCGGGTTCGCCGAAATCCCGCTGATGGAGGACGTGGAGTTCTCGCGCCGGTTGCGCGCGCGAGGACCAGTCGCAGTGCTCGACCCACCGATCCGCACCTCACCGCGTCATCATCTGGAAAATGGCGCCTGGCGCACCACGATTCGGAACGGGCTCTTCCTGCTCCTCTTCAAGCTCGGTGTCTCCGCCGAGACGCTGCACTCGATCTACTACAGGCGGAGCTCTCGCTCATGGCAGCCTGATCAGCGACGCAGGTCTCCAAGATTCCGGAGCGAGATTGGCGAGTTGTAGCCGGGGGACGTTGTCCCCGGCTGGTCCGATGCGAGGCCACGTCTCTGGTGAGCCGGGGACTCCGATAGAATCGCGAGCAGGCAGCGTCCCCAGCTACAGGAGCGCGCCGCCGCAGCTGGAGCCGGCGCCGGCGGTGCAGCCGAAGCAGTGATCTCCGGTTAGGATCTTGCGGTTCTCGACCTCCGCAGGGTCGATGTCCCAGAGTTGCAGGCGGCGCTCGCCGTCGCGCCAGTGCATCTTCAGCATCTGGTTGAAGTCGCAATCGAACACGTCGCCGGTCCAGCTCACGTTGATGGTGTTGCGGCACATCAGGCCATGCACCGTGCTGGCGTTAAAGTTCTCGATGAGCAACTGCATGTACTCGTCGAGTTTGTTGTTGTTCCGCAACCAGGAGGCGAAGCGGGAGACGGGCAGGTTCGTGATGGTGTAGAGGCTGTTAAAGACGATGCCGAAATGCTTTTGCAGCTCTTCTTTGTAGTCGGCTTCGAGCTCCGCCTGCGGCCCCGGAAGAAAAGCGCCGTTCGGGTTGTAGACGAGGTGCAACGGCAGCGTGGGCTCACTGCCGTAGCCTAACGAGTTCAGTAGCTGCAGGGCTTTGATGCTCCCATCGAAAACTCCGTTGCCGCGTTGCGCGTTCACGTTCTCCGGCGAGTAGCAGGGCATCGAGGCGACGATCTCCACCTGATGGTTCGCGAGGAAGCTGGCGTAGTCTTCGTAACCCGGCTCCAGCAGGATCGTGAGGTTGCAGCGATCCATCACGTGGCGCGGCGGCGTGAGGCTCTTCACGCGCTCCACGAAGTAGCGGAAGTCGGGGATCATCTCCGGCGCGCCGCCGGTGAGATCGACGGTCGCGATGTCGGTTTCGGCGAGCCAATCGACCACGCGATCAATTGTGTCGCGGGTCATGATCTCCTTCCGCTTCGGCCCGGCGTTTACGTGGCAGTGGACGCAGGTGAGATTGCAGAGTTTCCCGACGTTGATCTGCAGCACCTCCGTCCGGGTGTGCCGGAGCGGGAGGGCGTGCTGGGAGAGCTTGGTAGCGAAGCGGTTCATCGGGTAAACTGCAGCAGGGTCCAGTAGGTGAGGCCGGCGAGCAGGGCGGCGCAGGGGAGCGTCACCACCCACGACAGGAGGATGTTCAGCATCACGCGCGGGTTTGCCTGGCCGGTCGTTAGGCCCATCCCGAAGAGGGAGCCGACCGACACGTGCGTGGTCGACATCGGCAAGCCGAAGACGCTGGCGAGCGTCACCAGGATTCCGGTGCTGAGGTTGGCGGAGAAGCCCTGGCCGTGGTTCATGGCGGTGAGACGATGGCTCATCGTGTGCGCAATCTTGCGCGAGTTCAGCAATCCGCCCACCGCCATCGCGCCGGCGATGGCGAGGAACGACCAGCGCAGATCCAGCGCCGGCAGCAGGAGCAGCATCGCCGCGATTTTCGGCGTGTCATTCAAGCCGCGGGCGAAGCTCACCACCGCGGCGCTGCCGAAGTGCGCCACGTCCATCAAACGTTGTGAGTTGATGCCGATCATCGAGCCGCAATAGCGTTCGCGGCAGGCTTCCTGTTCCGCCACGGTCAGCGTCACGGCCGGCGGTGCCGCGTGCATCGCGAAAGCGGAAGCGGGTTGCGGCAGCGCCACGACGCGTTCTTCGCAGCCGACGCAGACGCACCACTCTTTCGTGACGCCGAGCGCCACCCGCAGCGCGCGCGAGATGCAGTAAATGCCAGCGCCGAGTGCCATCGCCACCAGCGGGCTCAGCAGCAGCGGCAGGACGAAGCCTTTGCCTAACGCGGCGAAATTCACGCCGAAGCCGACTGCTGCGACTCCGCTGCCGACGATCGCGCCCATCAGCGCGTGCGTGGTGGAAATCGGGAAACCGGTGAGCGTGGCGGTGATCACCGTCAGCGCCGCGCCGAGCGCCACCGCGAGCACGAAATACTCAGAGCCGACGAGCTGATCCGGCACGAGCCCACGTCCGCTGAATTTCTTCAGCAGCGTTTGCGCGAGAAAGATCGACGCGATGGAGCCGGCGAAGGTGGTCACCGTCGCCCACGCGATCGCGGTGCGGTAGCTCGCGGCGCGGCAGCCGAAGAGCGACGCCACGCCTTTGAAGTTGTCGTTCGCGCCGTTCGAGTACGCGAGGAAGCAGGTGGCGACGAACAGCAGAAGGTAGATCATCGCCGCCCCCCTAGCAGCAGCTGCCGTTGCCGCCGTCGCAGCAACTGCTCGCCTCCGTCGTGGCGCGGTAGTCCTGCCCCTTCGTCTCCTTCGGGTGGCGGAAACTGGTGCGCGAGCAGTCGAACGGTTGCGCCTCGTCGAGCGGCACCGGCGTCAGTGGATCGACGAACTCGAA
>JACCZQ010000439.1 GCA_013695905.1 Chthoniobacterales bacterium | reverse complement strand
CTCGAAAGGCATGCTCCAGCGCATCGGCCTGGCGCAGGCACTGGTCCACGATCCACAGCTGGTGGTGCTCGACGAACCGACCGCCGCCGTCGATCCCGCCGGCTCCCGCGACATTCGCGATCTCATCCTCGATCTCAAACAGCGCGGCAAGACGGTGCTCCTCTCCTCGCATTTGCTCAGCCAGGTGCAGGAAGTCTGCGATCGCGTCGGGATTCTCGCCAATGGAGTGCTCGTCCGCGAAGGTTCGATCCAGGAGCTGCTCGCGGTTGAGAATCAAACGGAGCTGGTGCTGGAGAATGCCCCCGCGGAGTTGCTCACGCAGATCGCGCAGCTGGCGCAACGCTCCGGCGCCCGCGTGCTGGAGCAGCGCACGCCCCACACCACGCTCGAGCGGTTGTTCATCGAAGCGACAGAAGAAACGTCCAACGTTCAACGTCCAACGTCCGACGTTTCAACAACAGAAGCAGAGAACGGCGAGCGCCGCCCCCTGTGATGCGCATCTGCCCGGCCGCCTCTGCATTGCAGCGTTGGACGTTGAACGTTGGACGTTGAACGTTTCCCCCTTCTCTTCTTTCCCCTCGTGCTTTCCATCCGCCGCATCGCCGCCCTCACCGGCAACACGCTCACGGAGCTCACCCGCCTCAAAGTCTTCTACGTCCTCCTCCTCTTCGCGCTGGTGCTGATCGGCAGCTCCGTCTTCATGGCGCGGCTCACCTTTCAACAGGAGTTTCAGGTGCTGAAAGACATCTCGCTCGGCGCGATGACCATTTTCCTCTCGCTCCTCGCGATTGTGGCTACTGCCCGGCTGCTCCCGCAGGAAATCGAGGACCGCACCGTCTATACGATCCTGGCGAAGCCCGTCCCGCGCTTCGAATATATCCTCGGCAAACTCGGTGGCGTGCTGCTCCTGCTCGCCATCAGCACCGCCGTCATGACGCTGCTGTTCTGCGCCGTGCTCTACTTCCGGCAGCAGAACGCGCTCGCGGAAACACTCCAGCAGATGGCCGGCTTGCCGGCGGAACAGATCGCCGATGCGCAACAATCGCTCCGCGCCTCCACGTTCAACGCGAACCTTGTCCCGGGGATTGCCGTAATATTCTTGAAGGCATGTGTTCTCGCATCGCTCACCCTGTTCATCTCCACCTTCGCCACCTCGCATATCTTTACCGTGGTGGTGACAGTGTTTGTCTATTTCATCGGGCATCTGCAGGCCACCGCCCGCGAGTTTTGGCTGCAGGAACAGGGCGGCGGCTGGCTCAGTCGCACCTTTCTCGCCCTCGTCGCGCTGCTCTTCCCCGATCTGCAGCAATTCAATCTCACCGACGAAGTCGTGGCCGGCAGTGTCATCCCGCTGGCGCTGTTTCTGCAGACGGCGGCGCTCGGCTGCTTCTACACCTTGTTCTACTTTCTTCTGGCGACAGCCGTCTTCAACAGCCGCGAACTATGAAGCGCACGTCCCTGGCGCTGCTCGCGCTGTTCATCTTCGGAGCGGTGCGGATGCCGGCGGAGCACGCGCTCTACCGCACCCGCGCCGAGCGGCACCTGAACCCGGCGCCGCTCGATCTGAGCCTCCGGGAACAGCTGGGGCAGCTCGGGTTTATCGCGGCGCTGGGCGGCTTTCGCGCGCTGGTCGGCAACGTTCTCTTCATCCAGGCGCACGTCGCGTGGGAGCGCACCGAGTGGTCGCGGGTGCTACTCCTCTTCCGCCAAGCCACCATGCTGCAGCCGCGCGCCATTCTCTTCTGGGACATGGCGGCATGGCACATGGCGTGGAACGCCAGCGCCGCCGCCCTGCGCGACCCCACGCAGCCGCGCCAGGCGCTGCGGATCAAGGCGCAGCGCGAATACATCGAGCTCGGCCGCGATTTCCTCGAACGCGGCATCAGGAACAATCCCGAACGCCCGCAGCTCTACGAGGCGCTGGCCCGCCTTTACCGCGAGAAATATCGGGATCGCGAACGGGCGGCGCATTATTACGCGCTCGCCGCCAGCAAGCCGGGCGCGCGGAGTTACCTGAAACGGTTCGCCGCCTACGAGCTTTCTCACGTTGAAGGCCGGGAGCAGGAGGCCTACACTCGTCTGCTCAAGCTCTACCACGCTGGCGAGGAGGAACGTCTGCCGACCTTGATCAGCCGATTGCAGTTTCTCGAAGACCGCCTGAATATCCCGCTCGACCAGCGCATTCCCGACCGGGCGCGCTGATTTCCCCTTCCCATGCGTTTTGCGATCTTCAGCGACCTGCACGCCAATCTCGAGGCGACCGAGGCGGTGCTAGCCGATGCCCACGAGAAAGATTGCACCCATTTTGTCTGCCTCGGCGATCTCGTCG
>JACCZQ010000105.1 GCA_013695905.1 Chthoniobacterales bacterium | reverse complement strand
GGTTGAGGCTGGAGGCGGCGTTCTTGAGATCGTGAACGAAAAACGCGGAGACGGTCTGGAACGCTTCTAACTCGCGCGCGCGCATGATCTCGGCCGTGAGTCGCAGGTTGAGGAGACCCGCGGCGAGCTGGTTGCCGATGCACTTCAGCAATTCGATCTCTTCGTGGGTATAAGGAACGGCATTCACCCTGTCGCGGAGCACGGCCAGGCCGAGCCACTTCGTGCCGGAGATGACCGGGACGCCGAGGCGAATGCCACCTGTCTCGAAGTGGCCGGGGTTCGCCTCCCGCAGCGCGTCGGCCCAGGAGGCGGTGATCTTGTCCACGTCGAACGGCTCGGTTTTGGCGGCGATGTCTTCCGCCGGCACTTCGCGCCGGATCGGCGCTCCAGCGGGCTCGGAGACACCGGCCGCCACCTGCGCCGTGGACGCTGCAAACACGAGTCGCGTCTGTTGTTCCTCCCACAGCCAGACCGTGACGGAGAGAGCCTGGAAGGTCTCGGAAATCAGATGCGCGCCCGCGGCGGCGAGACCGGTCTCGTCCGTCTCCCGCGAGAGGCGTTCGGTGAAATGACTCCAGAGTTTCTGCGAATCGTGCTGCGGGCGCTTGAAGTGGCGGCTGATCAGGCGTTGGAGCCGCTCCCGCAGCCGGTCGGAGAGGAGCAGAGTCACGAGCCCGGTGATACCGAGGAGGATCACCAGCGCCTGCACCTGGAAATACTCCGCGCCGCCGATCGCGGCGACGATTTGCGCCAGCACGCCCACGACGAAGAGGTAAGCGCCCGCCACGATCACCGTGACGGAGCTCTGCAGCACCGTGCGCGACGGGTAAACATCCACGTCGGACCACCCGCGGCGCAGGTAAGCGACGGTGATCAGCATCCCGCCCACGAGCAACGCCGTGGCCTCGATCACCATCAGCCCGGCTGGTTGCTGCGAGAACAGGAGCACCTGACTGCCGGTGTAGATGCGCGCGCCGAAGATGACGCCGAGCCCCAGGACCAGGAACTTGATGCGCCACCGCATCGTGCCGATCGCGGCACGGAACGTCTTCTCCAGGTTCGCGATGATCAGGACGCTGAAGAGCAGCAGCACGCCGTTCAGCACCTTCGCCGCTCCGCCATACATCACCCACCATTCGTTCGCGCCCTCCTCGGTCGGTAGCACCTGCAGCGCCCCGGTTTGGAAGAGCAGCAAGGCCGGGAGCGGCAGGAGAAGCGCCGCCACCAGCAGTCCGCGGGCGCGGGTGAGGAATTCCCGGTAGTTTCCGCGCGAGTAGGTGAGGCTGAACGCCAGCCACACGCCCGGGACGAAGGATTTCGCGAAAAGCGTCAGAGTTTGCCAGAAGCGCAACGCTTCCGGGGAAGCAGCGCGCACTGTCATCGCGCCACACACGCTCTCGGCGGCAAACACCAGCATCCCGAACGCGAAACACCAGCCAAAGATCGAGTTCCGACGGAGGAATAGCACCGCCAGGGCGAGCAGGAGACAAAGTCCGGTCGCGGACAGCAGCAGGAAAGCGTTTGGGTTCATCGCGAGAGCTGTCGCAGGCCAGGTGATTTTTCGCCGGTCGGGTGCAGGCAATCGCGGGCGATTTCCGGGTTTCCGTCTTCGGCGGAATGACAGGCACGTGCGGAGGTGAACTGCTGGGCACAGCATCTGCTAACTCCGACGCTATGGTTTATAATATCCATAGCCCCTACAAATATTTTCTGTTTGCTTCACTGCTCTGGATCTTTACTGCCGCCGCCCATGCCGCACAGGTTAATCTCGCCTGGGACGCCAGTGCCGGCCCCGACGCAGCCGGGTATCGCGTCCACTACGGCACGACCACCGGCTACTACCCGGATTCGCTCGAAGCCGGGCCCTCGCTGACGGCTACGGTCCCTGGCCTTATTTCCGGCACCACCTACTTTTTTGCCGTTACCGCATATAACACAGCGGGTCTCGAGAGCGATTTTTCTACTGAGATTTCGTACACGGTCCCCGGCGGGAGCCCTACTCCCACGCCTACTCCCACGCCTACTCCCACGCCTACTCCCACACCTACTCCCACACCCGCTCCGACTCCCACAC
>JACCZQ010000406.1 GCA_013695905.1 Chthoniobacterales bacterium | reverse complement strand
AGTACACACTGAGCCATCTCGGTTACGAAGTCAGCGAGGCTGAGACAGCACTGGACGGCGTGAATCTCTATCGCGAGAAGCTCGAGTCCGGCGAACGCTTCGACCTCGTCATCCTCGACCTGACGCTGCCCGGCGGCATGGGCGGCAAGGAAGCGCTCAAGCGCCTCATCGAGATCGACCCGACCGTGAACGCCATCGTCTCCAGCGGCTACGCGATGGATTCGACGATGGCGCGCTACCAGGATTACGGCTTCCGCGGCGTGATCGCCAAACCTTACGAAGCGGCGGAGCTCGGAAAGATCGTGCACGAAGTGATCGAAGCGAGCCACGTGAATCTCGCCGAGAATTTCGACGGTGGCCGCCTCGCCTCGCGGGTGGCGTAGAATTCCAGACGCACGCCTGGAAGAAGATTTCAGTGGCGCAAAGGGCGCTGCGGCTGTGAATTGTCGAGATGATCAAGCGCTCCGCTCTGCCCGTGCTCGCCTGCCTCAGCCTTTGTCTCACGATGCACGCGCAGCCGACCGGGCAACCGGAGCGCACCGCCTTAGCGCTGCAGCAGTCGGATATCTATCGCTCGGTTGATAGCGCGGCTTTAGTTCGTGGCCTGCCGATGCTCGCTCTTCTGGACGGTCGCCCTTTCCCGCTTTCCCACACCGCCTGGACGGCAGGAATGGCGCCGCTCGATTCTCTGCCGCTGGCCTTTGTCGGGTCCGCGGAGGTGCAGCGTGGTTACACCGGCCCGATGACTGGCAGCGCAGGGCCCGGTGGTGTCGTAGATTTACGGCTCAAGCGCGGGTATGACTTTGGTGGAGAAGTGGGCCTCTTCTACGGAAAATCGAGCGGCAAGTACGGTCGCGAAGATTTCAGCGCTCACATCATCAGCGGCGTGGAGAATGAATTCTTCTCGATCACCGTGGGTGCCGCTTACCACGAATCCTCGGGGCGCATCAACCACCGGCAGCGCCGGTAGCGCGGTGGCGCTGGCTCGCCTCTGGCGGCTCGGGGATGCGCTTGCCCCTATTCCTGCACCTGCCCCTGTGCCCCATGATTTACCGAAGACTCTCGCTGTTCCTCTGCTGCTGCATTTTTCTATGCGCCAACGCTTTTGCGCAAAAGGTCCATACTCCTGCGGCAGGAACTCCGGAGCGGAAGACGATCATGGACGCGCTGCGAGTGCCGGCGGAGAAGGAGCTGAAGCAGAAGGTCATCTTCAAAGTGGACATCCTGCGCGTGGCTGGCGATTGGGCGTATACGCGCGTGAAGCCGACTCGTCCGGATGGTGGCGAGCTCAATTATACGAAGACGAAATATCGCGAGCAGATCGAGCTCGGTGCATTCGACGCGCAAGGCGAAGCTCTTCTGCGGCGGGAAGGCGGTGACTGGACCGTCGTCGAGTGGGTCTTCGGTTCGACCGACGTGCCGAGCGTAGCCTGGCCCGACAAGTACCGGATGCCGAAGTCGCTCCTGCAGTAGAAGCGCTAACCTGCAGCGCGAAGGCCAAACGCGAGGAAGATTGCTTCCGCGGCGCCGATCAAATTCCTCCGCCGCGGCAAGGAGAGAACCGAGATCGAGCGGTCTCGTAAAGATTGCCAGCTCGCCGCCTGGCGTGCGCGGCCATTCTTCAGGTCGCCGGTCCCAATAGAGCTCCACGCCATTCCCGTCCGGATCGCGCAGGTAGAGCGCTTCGCTAACGCCGTGGTCTGATGCGCCTTCGAGCGGAATGCCCGCATCCCGCAGCCGCTGCAGGGCGTCGCCGAGTTCCGCGCGCGTCGGATACAGAATGGCTAAATGATACAGCCCTGTTGTCCCCTCGCCCGGTGGACGACCGCCGGCACTCTCCCATGTGTTCAACCCGATATGGTGATGATAGCCGCCCGCCGAGAGAAAGGCCGCCGACGAACCAAAGCGCTGCGTGAGCTCGAACCCAAGGACATCACGATAAAAGGCGAGCGCGCGCTCAAGGTCTGCCACTTTCAAATGCACGTGGCCAATGCGCGCAGCGGGATGGATTCGCTTTGCGTTCGGGGTCAGTTTCAGCTCGGGAGTGCCACCGCCGCGATGGATCGGAACTTCTGCTCGCCACTACCACCACTAGTCCGCAGCTATCGCTTTGCGTTCCGCGGATCGGTCTCGGGATCGACATGCTCGATCCCGAATGGCCCTTCGCCGTGGATTTGGATCACAGAATCTTCCGTCGTCCACGCGAAGTGTTTCACACCGGCAGGGATCGACGCAAAGCTACCAACCTCCATCTTCTGGCCCGCGCTCTCGTCGAAGCGCTCGCCATTTCCGCGATAGATGCTGCCTGAAATCACAGTGACTAATTCCGCCGTCGGGTGGGTATGTGGCGGGATCTTGTAGCCGGCGGGCATCCGCAGTCGCACCGTGAAGACACCCTTCTTCGTCGGATCGCCCGAGAGCACTGCGAGCTGGGCGCCTGATGGCAATCCCGGAGGCGCAGCGCCCCACTTGAGATCGGCCAAATGGAAGGCCTTCGCCTCCGCGCCATCAGTTCCCTGCGCTTTCTCGTTCTGGTCCGCAGCGATCACAGCCGACGCAAACGCGACGGCGACGAGCAGGCCATATTTAATTGTCTTCATGTGGGTGGTGAGTGTTAGGCCGAACGAACGCAGCGATGGTTTGCGCTTGTTCTAAGCGTCGCCGCGCATCGCGAGCATGTCAAAAAGGGCGACTGCTCGTCAAACATTGCATCGCACATCCGCACGTTACTCCGCCAGCTCGCTTTCCTCGATCACCTCGAGCGGCTTGCGTTTGCCGTAGACCACGCTGAGCAAAACGCCAACCACGACGAACCCGATCCCGACCATCGTCTGCATCGTGTAAACCTCGCCAAAGATGAACACGCCAAACGCGAGAGCATAGATGAGCCCGGTGTAGTTCAGGATCGACACCCGCGCGAGTCGCTCCGACTGCAGTGCATTCGTTAGGCAGGTTTGACCCACCTGCGTGAGCAATCCGCACATCAGCAAGCTGAACCATTCCCACGCATTCGCGGGCGCGACCCAATAAAGAAGCGTGAAAACGAAGCCGGCCACGACACCGACCAGTTGAAAGTGAAGGACGACGACGAGCGGATGTTCCTGCTCCTTCAACCGGCGCACGAGGTTGTACGCCACAGCCGCGCAGACCGCGGACACGATGCCAGTGATCAGAAACGGCGTCGGCACCGCGGCATCAAATCCTTTGATCACCAGGACACCGGCGAATGCGATTGCATAGAACATCCACTGCAGCTTCCGGACATGTTCCCCGAGCAGAAAAACCCCGATCAATGCGGTAAAGATCGGCGCGAGATAGGCGATCGTCACCGCGGTCGCGAGTGGGATGTTCTGCACCGTGACGAAGAACATGAACAACGCGAGCGTCCCAAACGTGCCGCGTGCGAGGAGCAACGCGTTGTTGTTCCCTTTCCAATCGGCACCCACGCGAGCGATTCCCACGAAGCAGATGCCGGCGGAAACGAGACAGCGAAAGAACACAATCTCCATCGCCGGAATCCGATCGAGCTGCTTCACGAACACGTTCATAACGGCGAAGGCAAACGTCGCCAGGAGCATGTTGGCGACGCCTGGGCTGATCAGGCGCGTGGGGGTGTTGGCGCGGTCAGGCATTGCTCGGCCCTATGGTTGGAGCGTGCTGCCTTCGCCGCAACTGACGCTGCGCAGTGCGACGAGTCTTGTCGCCCGAAGTTGATTCGGCCAGCATCCTGGCATGAAGCGTCTTCTTCTGCTCGCCTGCGTCGGTCTGCCGGTGTCGCTCCTGGCTGAGGGCGGATTGCCGAACCAGCGATACCTCTATGTCGAAGGGAAAGCTGAAATCGAAAAGCCTGCCGATCTGGTGAGGCTTCAATTCGATGTCGTCGTGCGTCACGGGATCAGGTGAAAGCGAACCAAGAGCTACAGGCAAAGGCAACGAAGATCCTTGCTCTCTTGAACGACAGGAAAATTCCTGAAGACGACGTGATCGCGCAGGGTGTCACCTCTGAACCGCAACACGAAGACGACGACAACAAGCGCGGCAAAGTTATCGGTTACAGGCTCAAAAGGTTTTTCGACGTGGAGGTCGCGGACGTCGCCATCTATCCCGGTCTCGTCGATGACCTGCTTGCGATCACCGGCGTCGAGTTCCAAGAAATAAAAGCCGAGCTTGCGAAAGAAAAAGCCATTCGCGACGAGATGTGGGCGAAGGCGCTGGAGAACGCACGGCAGAATGCTGAGAAGACCCTCATTCCGTTGAGTATGAAGATCGACTCGGTCTTTGCTGTGTCGCCCGTATCTATCCCAGACATCCTCGGCCGAATCATGACGCGAGGTGAACGAGTGGTCGTCACGGGTTCGTACATACCGACCGGAGGCGGGCGTTTGGACCCTTCGCGTTATCGTTTAGCGCCCGTGACGGTCAGCCAGAGCGTTCACCTCATCTATCTGGTTTCGCCGGTGAAGTAGCAACGCTTCCGCCCCTTCGCAGCTCACCATGCGATGAGCTGGCTGTGGTCATCGCGGCGGCAAACTGAACGACACGACCTCGTCGGCCGCGCGGTGATTGGTCCAGAACTTCTCGCCATCAAACGCAAGCGAGCGGCACGCAAACGGCACGGCTGCGACGTCGGAGACGACCGGCGTTTTCTCGCGAGGATCGAGTCTCGCCATCGACCAGTGTTCGCCGTTCTGCTCTGTCCCGCGCAGCACGTAAAGCCACCCGTCAACGAACGTGTGACCGGAGACCTCTGCCTCCACTCGAATCGTTCGCGTGATCTTTCCTGCATCGTCGACTCGATGGATCTCGCCTTTGTACCACTGGCTAAAATAGAGGGAGCTGCCGTCGAAGCTGAGATAAGAGCCGGCAAACTCCGGGCAAGCGAAGAGTTTCGCGAAGCCGGTCTCAGGCGTGTAACGGTAACCGTATCGGTCGTCGTTCAGTCCTTTGCCGATCGTAAAGCGCCAGCCGTCCGGCGTGGAGACTGCGGCCCAGACCACCCCTGGCGGATCGATTTCCTCCACCACCTTCAACGTCGCCGCCTCGCACTTGTAGAGAGTGCCGAGATCACGCGAGCTCACCCAGAGATGGGCGCCATCGGTTGCGAGAGCCTGCGGGGTGACCGCAGGCGCGGGGCGCCGCGTCAGTTCTGTGATTTTGACCATGCCCCTACATTCTGCAGATAATGACGCCGCGTCGAGTTGACGCTCTGCCGAGGAAGGTTTGCCTTGGAACCCCGCGGGGTTGATTAAGTTCGTCCTGTGAAGCGGCTCTTTGTCACTCTCGTCCTGCTCCTCATCGGCGCCGTCGCCGGGGTTTACGTTCACTGGACTTGGAAACGGCCGCTCTCGCCGAGTGGCGGACGCTACTACTTCCAGCGCGTCGAGTTGCCCGTTCCATCGTTCCGCCAAGGCGATGAGAGATGGCGTGCGGATCCGATCGGCGGAGTGCCGGAAAACGGGACGCTTGGCAGCGTAGGCTGTGCCGTCGCCGCGGCCGCGATGGTCTTCCAGTCCTACGGGATCGACACCGATCCCCAGCAGTTGAACTGGTTCCTGACCGACAAAGGCGGATACACGGAGCGCGGCTGGCTCTACTGGGAACGCGCCGCGTGGTGGGCGCCGGATCGAGTCCAGCACGTCTACGAAGACCTGCCGTCGTATCACCTGATCGATTCGAATCTCGCGCGCGGGAATCCCGTGATCGTGCGCGTGCGCTACAGCAGCGGCATCACGCATTTCGTCGTCATTGCGGGCAAGCAGGGGTTCGACTACCTCGTGCGCGACCCGGGCGCCGGCGCGG